>CAYPUP010000140.1:0-6247 GCA_964413795.1 uncultured Ignavibacteriales bacterium | reverse complement strand
TCTGTCCATCTACTTTTTAGACACATTTATATATGAGAAAGTTACGCATTTTTTTATATCTCTTGAAAAATATAAGATCAAATAACACAAATAGTTATACTGACACCAAAATAGGAAGTTGCTTTAAGCTATTAACTTTTAATAAATAACTAATTATCAATAATATTTTTTTTAATTCCGGCAAACAAACCGGCTTGATAAACCGTCATTGGTAAGATAGAAATATTAGTGTAAATTATGCAAAATAAGTAAGTTATGAAGAATATTTCCGCTCAGAACAGACATAACCAATTTTAGGATTGAAAATTAGTTATTATGATATTAGATAACATCTTAAATGGGCTGTAATTTCATTTGACATCAGGCACGGCCTGCCTTAATTTAGCCCAATTGTAATTGATAAACCCATGTTGGGAGGTAAGCTTACGTTGTATTTTAAAGGATTAACCAGATTTTCCGTTTTAACAGCAATAACCGCAATTTGTTTTTCTCTCCTGTTATTTATGACAGGCTGCGATGACGATCCTGCAGGACCTACAGGCGGTGGCGGAACAGCAAGTTCATGGTCAGTAGTCAACCTGGATTTAGAAGGCAATTATTTCCAGCGCGCATACTTTTTAGATGAGGACGAAGGCTGGGTGGTTGGACGTGGAGGATTCCTCCATTATACCAGTAATGGCGGCAACAGCTGGAATAGATTACCAAATTTCACCAATGAAGATATCTGGGACGTTCAATTTTTTGATTCTGATTCCGGGTGGATGGTTGGCAATTCAGGTAAAATACTCCGAACTATCGATGGTGGTTATAGCTGGAGAGATGATCTATACAATATTACCAACAATGACATGCACGGGTTAAAATTTATAAATTCGCGTAAAGGGATAGCTTCAGGCAGTAATTCCACCGTCATTTTCTCTCTTAATGGCGGAAGAGTATGGGATACAATTAAGGTTTCCGATACAACAGGGGCTGACCTGTTCGATATTGATTTTTCCGGAGGATCAGCAATTGCAGTTGGTGAAAACGGAACTATTGCCAAGGGTGTAAATTATAACAACATTATCGAACAACTTGCGACAGATTCTATTAGCGCTGATACAACTTTCGATTTTGATACTCTCTTCGACACAACTATAGTTGTCGGCCCGCCCGAAATAATTATAGTCGATACGACAGTTGATACTTCAATAATAGATATTGAATATGAACTTGATACACTTTTATACTTTGTTGATACAGTCTGGACTTTATGGGATACTGTTTCAAGTGGAATATCTGAAAACCTTAATGCGGTAGCATTAGCTGATGCCAGCAATGGCTGGGTTGTAGGAGATAATGGAACTATCCTGGCCACTACCGATGGTGGCAGCACCTGGAACCCTCAAACAAGTAATGTTACTTCCAATCTTTTTCAGGTAAGATTTGATAACTCTACCACCGGCTGGGTAGTTGGAAGCAATGGAACTATCTTGTCAACCACCAATGGCGGCGCCACCTGGTCAGCTATGACCAGCGGGGTTAATTATGATCTTTATGATATAACTCATGTAGGATCTAATAAATTCTTTGCCTTTGGAACATTGGCTCTAATAGAATCCAATAATGGCGGCACTTCATGGGAACTTGTCCCGACAAATATAGTTGCTATCCCATCATTTATGGATTTAACTTTCGTGAATGACAATTTGGGATTTGCAGTGGGTAATGCCGGAGCAATCATCAAAACCGAAGATGGCGGCGACACCTGGACATATCGCAGCCGCAACCAGGAGAATAGCGTTTCGGAATGGTTCACCAATGTTCAATTTATCGATGAAAATATTGGCTGGTGTGTAGGTCTGACCGGTGTCAACCCTTATAATGGCATTATTCTTAAGACTACTGACGGTGGAGAGAACTGGGAGACCAGAATTTTTGATGCCAATCTTCCTCCTGTTACAGGCGGCATTGAGGATTTCATCTTTATCGATTCCCTGACAGGATGGTTTGTCGCTGATTTAGAAATTTTTAAAACTATTGATGGCGGTTTTGTTTGGACAAGTCAATTCCCGATGACAACAAGCACCCTTAACAGTATTTCATTTGTAGATTCTGCCAATGGCTGGGTAGTGGGAATGGCCGGTACAGTTCTAAGAACAGCTGATGGCGGGGATTCATGGGAAAACCTGACTGATACTACCCTCAACACTCACCTCTATGATGTCCAGTTTGTAACTGACTCTATTGGCTGGGTCGTAGGTGCAAATGGAACAATCTGGAAAACAATTGATGCCGGTGAAAACTGGGTAGTTCAGGAATCAGGGACAACTAATGCTCTCGGAAAAGTTTATTTCATAAACTCTACTACCGGGTGGGTGGTCGGTTATCTCGGTACAATTCTGTATACTACGAATGGCGGCACAACATGGACAAAACAACCTGCGCCGAACACTAAGAATTTGACCAGTGTTGCTTCCAAGAGCGCAACCGATGTATGGATCTCAGGAGAAAACGGTTTGATTCTGAATACTATTACTGGCGGAAATTAATAACAAAGTTTTTCTTATAAAAAAAAGCAGGCTCAACGGCCTGCTTTTTTTATGGTTAATATTATTTTTTTCAATCAACCCAGTCACATATAAAGACATTGGTTTCTCCTCTGATATTGTTATTTCGGTTGGAGCAGAAAACAAACTTTTTGCCATCGTGGGTGAACATGGGGAAACCATCGAAGGTAGGATTATAAGTTATCCGTTCAATATTTTTTGTCTCAATATCAATCATAAACAAATCAAAGTTACGCCCCTGGGGATCCGCCATGTTAGAGCAGAATATAATCCGCTTTCCATCCGGGTGAAAATAGGGGCCGAAATTAGCGGCATCATTGCTTGTTAATTGGATTGGCTGACGGTCATTCAGATTCATAATATAAATCTCAAGATGGCTCGGTTTTATCAAACCATCCTTTAGCAGATTCTGATACTCCGTTAATGCCTCCCCTTCCGGGCGCGATGCTCTCCATACAATCCGCTGGCCATCAAGCGAGAAGAAAGATCCACCATCATAGCCGGGGTAATTAGTCAACTGCTCGACATTGCTGCCATCGGGATTCATCATAAAAAGCTCAAGATCACCGGTTCTTACGGAAGTAAATAGTATCTTATCCCCCTGCGGAGAATAAACCGCTTCGGCATCATAACCGGGCTCTTCGGTTAAAGGAATAATATTCGAACCATCAGGATTAGCCTTATAAATATCAAAAGATTTATATAATGCCCAGACATATCCCTTGGACATATCCGGTTTTGGTGGGCATGCAACACCACCATTAAATGTTGAAGCATAGATAATAGATTTATTGTCCGGAGCAATATATGAACAGGTTGTTGTTCCTTCACCTGAAGAAATCATGTGCAGGTTTGACCCATCAATATTCATTCGGAAGATAGCATCGCATTCGAGACTGTCCCGGGTTGATTGGAAAATCAGCTCGGTACCGTCGTGGGAGAAATAGGCTTCGGCATTCTGCCCGCCAAAGGTCAACTGCTTGACATTTTTAAAATGCTTCTCCCCTTCAAAGATTGTAACAACTGCCGCATCTGATTTCTTATCAGTGAGTTCTGTTTTAGAAGATTCTTCATTTTTGGAACAGCCCATTAGCAATAATAGTGCAAGTGGGATGGTTAATTTTTCAATCATATTACCTCCGAATTTAATTTTCAAGTAGCTCATTTCTTACAATTTTAGTTAATTAAAAAAATATAACTACAAAAAACCCGAAAGGTTCATTATGAAGATTCTTAAAATATCTGTTTTGTTAATAATAATTTTTATGGCCAATTCATTTGCTGAGGATAATAATGACATTCTGGGCAAAATTTTAGATGAAGTTGGTTTTACCAGGGCTGATTTGGGATATGATTACAAGGGCTACTGGAACCGCTTTCCACTGGATATCCCGTACAGATTGACATCGTTTGATGATCTCTTTAGTGAGCCGCTTAAATTATATGATTACGCCTTTGTAATGGGCAATGTGGCGGAAAAGTATCTTGATCCGCATTATTCCGACAGCACCGATAATGGTTTATATCAACTGGTTTATAATCTTGGTGTGGATCGAAAACTGGGTGGTTTCAGAAGTTATTCAGCCAACCTCATCCCCCCTCCCAGGGAGTTAAATCCCTTACTATCAGCAATCGAGAGATTATTTACATTAGCTGATAAACAGGTAGAATTTTATACTTTTGGCAACAAGGCCGAATGGCCGGATTTAAAAAAAGATATAAATGATAAAACCAAAGATCTCCCTGATTCTGTCAATATTATTTTAGCCGAGCTTATTGTAAATCTGACTGATGCCATAAGTTGGCGGGATCTTGCTTTCCGTAATTGTGGTCGGGATGATATGGAAAAAGCCTATATGATCCGTGATCTGGCTAATACTCAATCGGATGGGATGGTCTATTACCCGGAATTGGATGATATCGCGACTACAATAGATCTCCCTTCTCTGCATTATGCCGCTTTAAAAGTAGCAGCAGCATCAGAGAAAGCGGAGAGATCATTAATAAAATTTATCAGAGATGTTCCTGATAACTTTGAGATGGAGCTGGAAACGCCGTTTGGGAAAATTGTTATTTTCTCTCCCAAAAATAATATCAATCGGGAAGATTCTAATATTAAAGGTTATCTTAAGCCTTCATTAAAAGGATACATGGAATATAATGTGGCCAATACTCTTTTATTGATTGATTTTGGAAGGGATTGCATTTATCAGGGATCACCCGGAGCCACATCATCATTATCAAATCCAATCTCGGTTGTCATTGATTTGGGCGGAAATGATTTTTACGGTTACAACCGGGGATCGTATCCCCCCAATATAGGGGTTGGTTTATTAGGGATTGGATTAGTAATTGATTCCGATGGGGATGATACCTACAACGGTTCAACCTACTCACAGGGGGCTGGATTGTTTGGCGTTGGCGTTTTATTGGATCGGCAGGGAAATGATCATTACAATGCCGAGCTTTCAGCTCAGGGATGCGGTTATTTTGGGATCGGGCTTTGTTTGGATCAGACAGGTGATGACAACTATTATCTGTTTGCCGACGGTCAGGGGTTCGGGGGTGTCGGGGGCGGAATTGGCGCCTGTGCTTCTTATGAAGGGAACGACAAATACACTGCCGAACCGTATTCCGATGTTTACAACCGGGGTGATTATCACAGTGAAAATAAAATCAACGGCAACTCGGCGCAGGGGGCTGGATTCGGACGGCGCGGCGATGGCAGCGATGGTCATTCATGGGCAGGTGGTCTTGGTGCAATAATTGATATTCATGGTGACGATCATTACTATTCCGGCAACTGGACGCTGGGAGTGGGTTACTGGTTCAGCACCGGGATTGCTTTGGATAGAAACGGGAATGATATTTATGAATCCTGCTATTTCACTCAAGGGTCGGGGGCGCATTTTTGCAATGGGATTTTGATCGACGAAGCCGGTAATGACCGGCATGAACTTTTTGAAACTGCCGGAGCCGGATTGGGCTTTGGATGGGATTTCACCAATGCCTTTTTGATTAATTTCGGCGGCAATGACATCTATAGAGCTAAAATGATTTCGATGGGCTTGGCCCAAATAAGATCAACTGCCTTTCTGATTGATATTCTCGGCGATGACCAATATTATCTTGGCAAAGACACCCCCGGCCTGGGTGAAGCATCGTATCGCGAAGGCTATGCTGTAACACCAACGACATTAACGATATATTATAGTTATGCCAAATCGTTCGGCGGGTTTATTGATATCGGCGGCAACGACCAGTATCATTGGTTTAATGATGAAGGCGAAACAGCTATAGACCTTATTACAAACAATTCAACATGGCTGCAACCGACACGAGAAGATACGTTATTTGGCTATGATAATTACGGTGCTGGGATAGATATCGAAGAGGGCATTATTCCTGAGATAGAAAAGTGGGAGAAATGAAGATAGGTCGAAATCCCCTCGGGTTCTACACTGGCTGAGCCAGTTCTATTCTGCCTTTGTAGGGACAACCCTCTGTGGTTGTCCATTTTCAGGACAGGCACAGGGGCCTGTCCCTACAACAAGCATGGATTCCTGATCAGGTCATGAGTGATATGGTACACAAGCTCACTATATTTTAGATAACATACCTTTCAGATAAGCCAATCGATCTACCTCTTTTATTGTCCCCAGATCGATCATCACCTGGGCATTGCCGATAAGGGAAAA
>CAYPUP010000139.1:0-6256 GCA_964413795.1 uncultured Ignavibacteriales bacterium | reverse complement strand
TACAATGAAGAACCCCCAAGGAGAGAACTCGAACAACAACGACCGAGGCTGGTTGATGAAATGCAGGAAACTGCTAAGGGGAAACCCGATGAAATCGCCAAAGTCATTAGAACTATGATGGTAGATTAATGGTCACAAAAACTCTGACATATGAAGATATGACGCCCATGCAGAAGGCTGCGGTAGCACTGGTTGCCTTTGGTCCCGAAGTCTCTGCTCTGGTGTTAAAGGGATTACCGGAATCTGATCTGGAAGCGATCACTCTGGAGATTGCCAATCTCAGAGATGTCCCCGCCGATGTGGAAAATAAAGTTATTGAAGAGTGCTATCAAATTTTTATTGCTCGTCAATATATCTCCCAGGGTGGTGTTGATTTTGCCCAGCAGATTTTGGAGAAAGCTGTTGGCGGGGGTAAAGCCAAAGAGATCATGGCTCGACTGGAGTCATCGTTGGTGACAACCGGATTTTCTCTTTTAAAAGATATCGATTCGAAGCAGTTGACCAGTTTTCTTCAGAACGAACATCCTCAGACTATTTCATTGATTTTAACCCAGTTAAGCCCACAGCATGCTGCGTCGGTACTGGTAGAGCTCTCACCTGAACTTCAGGCGGAAGTTTCGCTTCGAATTGCAACGATGGAAAAAATTGCACCAGAAATTCTAAAAGAGATTGAAACGACTCTTACCGGGCATTTTGATCAATCTTCCGGCGGTGTCATGTCAACTTCGGGCGGCGCCAAAGTTATCGCTGAAATTTTAAATTTAGTGGATTCGTCCGCTGAAAAAAATATTCTCCAATCCCTTGAAGCGGATGATCCCGATCTGGCGGCAGAAGTGAAAAATATGATGTTTGTTTTTGATGACCTTATTCTGCTCGATGACCGTTCGATTCAGCGTCTGCTTAAAGAAGTTGAGACCAAGGATCTGGCTATCGCTCTTAAAGCAGCCAGTGATGATGTTAAACAAAAGATATTCGTTAATGTCTCCGAACGTGTCGCAGTTATGATTCGTGAAGAGATGGAATATATGGGACCGACAAGACTTTCTGACGTGGAAGCGGCTCAGAGTCGTATTGTGGAAGCTGTCCGTCGTCTGGAAGAAGAAGGTCAGATCATAATATCCGGACGAGGCGGCAAAGAGGATATCATTGTCTAATATTATTCGACAGGCTAAAAATGCTCCCACTGTTTTCGTTGGGGAGAGGCAGCTTAATTTTGATCGGGAAAGACTGGCTGAAACTAAATTGGGCGATCTCTTTCCCATTGTATCGGTTACAACTGATGCTGACGGGGCCAAGTTTATCCCGATTGAAGAGGTCTTTAACCTTGAAAAACTCCATCGGGATGCCTGCCTGAAATCATTTGAGGCTGGTCATAAAAAAGGATATGATGCCGGTCTTAAAGAGGGGCTGAAAAAAGCCGAAGATGTTATGAATAAATTTGACAGCGCAATCAACGATACTGTCAATCAGCGCCAGCAGATGATTGAGGAAAGCAAACAGAAGCTGCTTGAGCTGGTAATTCAAATCAGTAAAAAAGTAACTTTTGATGCCATCGAAATCAATCCGGAAGCTACGCTCAAAATGATATCAAGTGTCGTAGATTCTCTTCTTGATCGTTCGAGAATTAAAATTCTGGTCAACCCGGATCATTTAACCATTGTTGAACAGAATATCAATACTTATTTAAAAGGTTCAACGGCTATAAAAGAACTTGCGATTGTACCGGATGCCCGTGTTCGCTACGGGGGATGTTTTATTGAGACTCCCAATGGGGATATTGATGCCCGCCTGGAATCCCAGTTTGAAATTCTTGCGGATGCCCTCCTGGCTAATGAGGCGGAATCATGAGCAGCTTTGCTTATGATGTCTATGCCGAGCGAATCAATCGGGCTAAAACCATTAAACATTTCGGCAAAGTTACTCAGGTGGTTGGCATTGTTATCGAATCAGCCGGACCGGCGGTATCTATTGGCCGTTTGTGTACTATTGAAAATCGTGATGACGGATCCAAAATTAAAGCAGAGGTGGTTGGATTCAGAAATGATCGTATTTTACTTATGCCGCTCGGATCAATTAATGGCATTACTCCCGGAGCAATCGTCACTTCTACTTCCGAACAACTCCGAATCCCGGTTGGCAATGAACTTATCGGGAGAGTTCTGGGCGGGTTGGGAAATCCCATTGATGGTAAAAAACCGCTGTTAACAAAAAATTATCGATCAATTATTTGTGATCCCATACCTCCCTTAAAAAGAAAAAGAATAACCGAACCCCTTCGAACTGGTATCAAGGCTGTTGATCTGCCATGTGCGGTAGGTAAAGGTCAGCGAATGGGCATTTTTGCCGGATCCGGTGTCGGAAAATCTGTTCTTTTGGGAATGATGTCCCGGGGAACTTCGGCGGATGTTAATGTCGTAGCACTGGTAGGTGAACGTGGACGCGAGGTAAAAGAATTTATTGAAGCCGATCTAGGCCCCGAAGGAATGAAAAAAACAGTTGTTGTCGCTGTTACGTCCGATCAACCTCCATTAATACGAATTAAAGGAGCTTTGATTGCTACTACAATAGCAGAATATTTCCGGGACCAGGGAAAAGATGTACTCCTAATGATGGATTCTCTGACTCGTATTGCAATGGCTCAACGTGAAATCGGAATCGCGGTTGGGGAACCCCCAACTACAAAAGGTTATACACCATCGGTGTTTTCTCTTCTTCCAAAGCTTCTCGAAAGAGCCGGCAATTCTGTTATTGGTTCAGTAACAGGATTATATACGGTTCTGGTTGAAGGGGACGATTTTAATGAACCGGTCTCTGATGCCGTAAGGTCAATCCTTGATGGCCACGTTTCGCTTTCTCGTAAATTAGCAGCCAGGAATCAATATCCGGCTATAGACATTCTTGACTCCATCAGCCGCCTGATGAGAGAGGTCTCTACCGCTGATGAAATAAATACAATCGGTGAGGTGCGCGAGCTGATTTCTATTTACCGAGAAGCGGAAGATCTGATCAATATCGGCGCATATGTAAAAGGTTCCAATCCCAAAATCGACCGAGCAATTTCAAAGATGGATAAATTTAACAAGTTTTTCGCTCAGGGTATCTATGAAGTTACTGATCATAATTCTTCCTTCAAGGAACTTCGGGAAATTTTAAAAACCGAAGAGAGGCCCGGATAATGAAAAAGTTTAAATACCGCCTTGAAACTCTTCTAAAGGTAAAAGAGCATATTGAAAAGCAAAAACAAAAAGATCTTGCGGCTGCGGCACAAAAAGTTTTTGAACAAAAAAAAGTTTTGGATGATATCAATGATAAAAATTCAACCGCTCTTGAGAAAAAAAGAAAAAGCCATAAGGGAATCATCTCTGTTTCAGAAATGCTGATCTACTCCCGATATTTCATGAAATTAAAAAGAGATAGTATTGCCGGTTTGGAATTATTGAGAGTGCTGAGCCGAGCTAAAGAAGAAAAAAGGAAAGCCTTGCTGGAAGCGTCTAAAGTTAAAAAGATCTATGAAAAACTTAAAGAACGAGAGCTTGAAAAATTCAATAAAAATATCGAGGCTGCTTTACGCAAGGAGGCTGATGAAACCGGGTTGAATTCTTACCGATTAAGAAAGAGTCAGGCAAAATAAAAACCGTTATCAAGTGATAACGGTTTTTATTTTTCTATTATTGTTCAACCGTACAGGGTAGAGGTGCGGGACCTCCCTTAAAGATTGCATTTACCATATAAACAAGATCAGCTACGTTCATGCCGGGGCCATCAATATTATTCACATCTGCTTCCATGGGACAGTCCGGAGCAGGGCCGCCTTTAAAAAGAGCATTTACCATAAATACCAGATCGGCAACATTCGGTGACTGATCTGCACTGTTATCAGCATTACCCCTAATTCCTATACAACAACCGAACCCCTGTTGAATATCGAGATAACCTTTAACAAAATCAGGGGTGAAATAACTTCGGGTCGGTTCCAAAAATTTTGTAGAGTATTCCACATCAGGGGGGAAAAAAACAGTCAAGGTATCAATTGTTAAGACGCGCGGGGTAATATCAATATTATAAGAGAGATATAAATATCCCAGCAAACCTGTTCCGGGAGAGATACGAGGTTCTTCCGAGAAGGGGATTGCATATATTGATATAGTATCCCCCATGATTAGCTCCCCTTTTAATGAAGTATATGCCACCCGCCCGTCAATGAAGGAAAATGAATCTATTTGTACCTCTGGGGAATTCTGCCAGATAACAAGCTCTACGCCCGAAAGAGTGACATCATTAGTGAAGTTAACAGGGATTTTTCCAGCTGTGTTCGTGAAAGAAATTGCTGAATCGACAGTGACAATATTTGCAGCCTGGGTATTGACTGTTAATAAAATTAGTGCAACAAAAATAAAACTAATCCACGTGCGCATATTATGTTCCTCTTTCTTATTATGCTTATATAAGCAAATTTAATGCTACGTGAACAATTTTCGATGTAAGACCCTTTTAGATAATTCTTTGTTCGTAATGAACAATGTAAGTACTTGTCCGTAAATCTTTTAATCTTAAACAAGATAGTCAACTATGGTTAATTTGGCAATAGTTTTTTTGGACATATATGATTATTTACTAATTTTTGCAGAAATAAGTAAGAAATATATTGCTAACAGACTACACCTGAGTGCTTTGTAACTACATATCAATATTTGCAATTATTGTCCGATATTATGAATATGCAAAAAACAGGCTCCTCTAAAATAGCCGAAAGATGTCTTTATATCCGGGCATGCTATATAGCTGAAGGACTAAATTGTTTTGGTTATAAGGCTGATTGTCCTCTATATCAAAAATCCAATGGTAAATATTGTGATGAAGAACTTTTTAACGAAGCTATGGACAAACTGATTAATAAAACTCATGCAAAATATGAAAACCTCCCTGAATAGTTAGATATCATATCAAAACCGGAAAATTTTTCCTGTAATTTTGACTAAATCTTCCCGAATTTAAAATCAATAGTATCGATCACATTCGTAAGCTATTGTAATACAGCACAATACGGGCTTGCCCATGTTTGGCACGGCTTCTGCTTTGTCTGAAAGTGGAGGATTCTATGATTAAAGGACTCTACAAATCAGCATCAGGGATGCTGCCAAACATGAAGAAGCAGGAGCTGACAGCGAATAACGTTTCCAATGTCAGTACCCCCGGCTATAAGAAAGATTCCATGTTTACCAAGGAGCTTTCCCGAGCTGAGCAAAAACTGTCAGTCAAAAAATCAGACTGGCAGCAGCCAATAGCCCCGGAGATGTACGTCGATTTCGAATCAGGTGTTTTTGACCGGACAGGTAATGCTTTGGATCTGGCGATTGACGGAGACGGTTTTTTCACTATTCAGCTCGAAGATGGTTCAACGGCAATTTCACGCAACGGATCATTTACGATCAATAGTGATGGTCTCCTGTCTGTTCCCGGCGGGGGAATTGTTATGGCTGAAGGGGGAGCAGTTGAAATAGGGAATGGCCAGGTAACAGTTTCGGCCAGTGGGAGCATAGAAGTAGATGGAGCCAATGTCGGAAAAATCACACCGGTAACTGTTAATGATCTTCAGAAACTGGAAAAGATCGGGAGATCAATGTTTCTCGTCCCTCAGGAAGAACAGCTTATCCCGGTCACCCATGCTACAATCCAGCAAGGATATATTGAATCATCGAATGTGGATATCGTAAGCGAGATGGTAAATATGATTATCGCTTATCGCAATTATGAGGCCAACGCCAAAGCCCTTCAGACACAGGATACATCATTAGGAAATCTTTTTAACAGGGTAGGCGGCAAAGGATAAAAAATGAGAATTTTACATAGGAGGTTAAGATGATTAAGGCGATGCGAACTGCGGCCAGTGGAATGGTAGCGCAGCAGATGAATGTGGATAATATCGCCAACAACCTGGCCAACGTGAACACAACCGGTTTTAAAAAGAGTAGTGTCGAGTTCCAGGATGTTCTTTATCAAAATTACCGCAGGGCTGGAACAGCTACTGCGATTGGGTCTGAAGTGCCGACCGGTTTGGCTATAGGTTACGGAACGAGAGCTTCAGCAACAACCCGTCAGTTTACTGCCGGCAACTTACAGGGAACAGGAAACCCGCTTGATCTGGCTATCAATGGTGACGGCTTTTTTCAGATTCAGCATCCTGATGGAACAACAGCCTACACCCGCGATGGCTCGTTTCATATCTCCGGTGACGGCCGAATTGTAAATAGTGATG
>CAYPUP010000138.1:0-6268 GCA_964413795.1 uncultured Ignavibacteriales bacterium | reverse complement strand
CAATCCCTTGATACTTATTCTGATTACGGTTTTGGATTTGATTTTAGTATGACCGCCCGCCTTAACTCTCAAATTTCTCTCGGTATCATGGCCAGGGATATTCTCCCGCCTACCCTGACGCTGATTGCAACCGAAGAATCAGTTCCGGTAACAATGGTTGTAGGTGTTGCCGCTCGTAAAATAAAATTCAATGATAAATTTGCAGTCTCGGCTGCTATTGATCTGGGAAAAGCTGAGGATCGTTCGGTAAAGGTTCATAGCGGTACAGAAATATTATTTGATGGTTTATATGCCATCAGATGGGGATATGACCGGGAGGATCTTTCCTTTGGAGCCGGATTTAAATACGGACAATTCAAAATTGATTATGCTTATAAAATAATGGATTATTTTGAAGACAGTCATCGCTTCTCAATTACTTATCTGATTGGTAAATCAGCCGAAGAGAAAATTCTTGAGGAGCAGCTTGCCGAACAGCGACGGAGCAGTGATTTGATTGAGGGAGAACGCCAGCGCCAGTTTATCTTCTATCAGGAACGAGCGAGCGAATTTTATAACCAGCATGAACTTGATTCTGCACTCTCATATTATCAGCGTGCATTGGCGTTTGATCAATCCAATCATCAGATTATAAATACCATTGCTGATATCGAAAAGGAAAAGAAAGCAGTCTTGGCAAAAGAACAGTCTGAACGGGAAGCAGCAATAGAACAAAATAAATATATCGAAACCTACTATACTCAGGCACAGAATTTTTATGTCAGAAAATACTATCCGGCGGCTTTGGATATGTTGGAGTTAATTCTTGATGTTGAATCTGAACATGAGCAGGCTTTTGCTCTTAAAAATATCATTATTGGTACTATCCTCAATGAGATATCAGATAACCTTGAGAACGCGCGTGTTGCTCGCCAGAACGGCGAGCTCGTCAGGGCAATTGAATTATATACCCGGATATTATACCTTGATCCCGATAACACCCGGGCTCAAAGAGAAATGGAAGTTGTTGCCCCCAGGATTGATTTGGCCAGTCAACTAAATAAAGGTATGGAACTATTTAAGCAGGGAAAGTTTGACGAAGCCAGAAAAGTATTCAATACTGTTTTAGCAGCCAGTCCGGATGAACCTGTGGCCAAAGAATATTTAAGCCGCATGAATACCAGCCCGGAAAGGTCTTCAACCCTGGAAATGATTCAGAGAGATAGAAATATCTGGCCCCTTTATCTTGATGGTCTTCGCTTTATGCGCAATAAAGAATACACCAAGGCGATTGAAGCCTGGGAAAAGGTCCTGGAAGCGTATCCCAATAACGAAAACACCCTCAGAAATATTGAGCAGGCCAGATTACGCCTTGATTCCGAGCAGGAAAAATAAGCACAAGATCATTTTTTTTAGTGGGTTTTCAATACAAATCTAAGTAAAATCTACCATGTTTCGACGTCCTGTAAAAGAGATAACAGCTGAGTTTTTAGCTGAAGAGAAGTACCTGGACAGCATCCAGAGGACTGTTCGGGATACCTGTATCTCGGCCGGATTCTCTCGTAAAGATACTAACGCTGTTCTTCTGGCAATGGAAGAAGGGGCAACCAATGTAATCCGTCATGCCTATCTTTATGAAAAAGGATCCATCAGGCTGCGTATAGTTATTTTTAAAAAGCAGGTGGTTTTCTCTCTTATAGATACCGGAAGATCATTCCAGCCTGATGGAAGCGGAACCCTTGACCTGAAACGGCTGGTTGACTCGGGTCGTAAAGGGGGTTTGGGCTTTTATATGATCAACAAGATCATGGATTCGGTCGAGTATATTTCATCGGCTGGATATAATGAACTGCGCATGATCAAAAGAATTCATCAGTCTTCAACCGGAAGCGTCCCCTTTCTCAGAAGAATGTTTTCCTTGAGAGTTAAATTTTCAGTCTGGACAATTTTTATTGTATCCATCATTGTAGGCGGTTCCTACTACTATATTGATCGTCAAACCACTCAGCAGCTGCGATCCAATCTTGATGAAACAGTCTCATCTCTGGCCAATACCATTGCCGCCCAAGCAAGCCTGTATATTATTAACCGCCGTTCGGATGCGGAGTTTGATGAATTGATCGTAAGCTATATTCAATCAAACAGCGATTTCCTGCGCCTGATTGTTCTAACCGACAGTAACAATATCATCATGGCGCACTCTGATGACATTCATAACATAAGAAAAAGATATAGGCTTCCTTCACCGATAAATCCAAATATGCTCGAAATCCCCCAGATGATGGATGAAAAAGAAAAAGTCCTGAAGTTTTTAATCATCCCAATTAAAACCGGTGAAATAGTATTGGGACGGGTAAATATGCTCTACAGCTCAGAGCAGCTGCAGGGACGATTGGACGAAGCTCGGCAAAATACAGTCCTGCTGACTCTGGTGCTTCTTATGTTTGGCATTTTGGGAGTGTACCTGCTCTCCAGTTATTTTGTGGATCCTATTGTAAAAATTACAAGAAGAGTTAGAAAATTCGCATCAGGCGACCTAAAATCGGAACTCCCTCTTGAAGGGGCCGAGGAATTTTTTGAAATATCAAGAGCTTTTAATGAACTGATGACCAGAGTCAGCCAGGACAGAGAAAATATTATAGCTCGTGAAAAGATGGCCAAAGAAATCGAAGTTGCTTCGCATATTCAAAAGACCCTTCTTCCCAGAGAACTCCCCGATCTCCCCGTTTTGGAGCTGGAAGCATTTTACCGGGCGGCAGAAGTAATTGGGGGAGATTTGTACGATGTCTTCCGGATAGATCCTGAAAGATTCTGTCTGGTTGTGGCTGATGTTTCCGGTAAGGGCGTTCCGGCCTCTCTGGTGATGTCTATGCTTCGCACTGTCATCCAAATCCACTCGGCAGGAAAAACTTCCTCCAAAGAAACACTTATAAAAGTAAACGATTATCTGCAGTATAATATTCCCCCCGGGATGTTTATCACCGTGATGTTAGCCATTTATTATGAACCGAGCAAGGAGCTGAACTTTGTATCAGCCGGGCATAACCCAATGCTTTTTTATAAACATGCCACAAAGCAAATCGTGAAGATGAACCCGAATGGTATGCCTATGGGAATGCCGGCAACTCTTGAAACAACTTTCGAAAACAGGCTTGAGGAGGTTACACTTAAACTTGAGGAGGGGGATACCTTTTTCATGTTTACTGACGGCATCACGGAAGCGAGCAACCGGGATGGGGAGCAGTTTGGAATGGATCGACTTATTAACACGCTTGAAAAACAATTATCAAACGGAACTGCTGCTGATACTTCCATTCTGAGAAAAGAGTTAATTGCTGAAATTGATGATTTTTCCGGATTTATTAAGCCTAGTGATGATATCACTTTTGTTCTGGCTCGTTCAATGACGGGTGGCAAGGATTTGACTACAGAGACAAAAACTATCGAAGAATAGCTTTTTTTGCTATTTTTTTTACCTTAAAATTAAGAAAAGATGAACATTTTCCTTGTCATAATGCCTTTTTTCAGTTTTCTTAGAACAAATTTTTAATTTAGGATTACTAATGGGAACGATGGAAAATATTTCCATATCGCTATCCGAAAGTGAGCGCGACCGGGTTTCAGAAGTCCGGATAGATGGTGTCATTGATACTACTACCGCGAGTGAACTTGAGGAAGTGATCGAGTCGCTTCTAAAGCGCCAGCGTTATATGATAATTCTGGATTTAGCCGGTGTGGACTATATTTCATCGGCCGGATGGGGTATTTTTATCTCCCGTATTAAAGATGTTCGTAATAATCGGGGTGATATAAAACTGGCGAATATGATTCCCAATGTCTATGAAATTTACGAGCTTCTTGAATTCGACAAGGTTTTAAAATCGTATACGACTGTAGATAAAGCCCATAATGATTTTGAAGATATCAAAGGGGTGGCTACTGGTAAAAAAAAAGCGTAGAAATTACCGGCCTGACCGTTATTGACGAAATTTCTTCTTCAATAGAACCCCGAAGAGCATCACATAAATCTCCTCAAAATGAATTTAACCTCCTAAGCGGCAATGACCTTGAGACTATTGTCCTGCGGATTATAAAAGATGACCCTTTTAATACCATCAGCGAAATCAAACAGCAATTACGAGGGCATATTCTTTTTGACGATATTGGCTGGTGGAATATCTTTTTTCTGCTCAAAAAACGCGGCCTCCTTTCCAAACGGTCGCGATTCCGTTATGCTCGCGGGCGACTCTGATTCTTATTGTAGTTGACTTATTCCAGGTTATATTTATATTTTGTCGAAAGCTTTATTATGGAATATCAAGACTATCTTATAGGCATACTATTTATTCTCGTTGTTATTCTGTCTATTTTATTAATCAGAAGAATAATCTATGAAAAAAGACAAATGGCTGCGATCCGCAACATGGGCATTCCCGAGTTTTCGGAATTTCTCCTTAACAACAGTATGACCGGAGTAATAGGGGAAGTTGCTCATAAAGTATCCGAGCTGCTCAAAAATTCTTTTGGATGTGAAAAAGTTGTTTTCCTCAGAAAAAGAAAAGATTCTCTTGAAATGAATTATCAGCATGGTCTTGAAGGTTATAACCGCAATCTTTTCAAATTTAAATCATCACCCAAATTGGCTAAAATTATCGAAACAGATTTTATGCCTCGAGAAGTAACTGAGCTCGATAAATATTTACCTGAAAATTTCGTAACCCTCATAAAAAAATATAAACTGGAATTGTTTTTTCCGATATTTTGGAGAGACAATCTGTATGGCGTCTATTTTATTTCAAGCAATATTGAAGCCAAATCGCCAGCTTTTAAGTTGATGGTGGCAAGTTTGGCGCAATCATTATCGGCCGCCTATCACGTAAAATGGCATGAAGCAAAAAGCGAGAGACTTCAGAAAAAACTTGAGAGTATGGACAGCAGATCCTCAAAGTCACGGGTAAACAGCGAGAGTAGTATGCTAAAACTCATCCTGCACCGCAACCCGGAAACAATCGTACCTAAATTAATTGACTCCATATCAGAAGACCTCGGGATGAAACGGGTAGCTTTTTTATATAACAGAAAAAGTGAAAATAATAATAGCGTCCGGCTTATTCAAAGCGGCAAAGGGAATAAGTTGAAATTTCCTGAAGGAGATGAGCTTAATTCTATGCTTGAAATTCTTGATGATCTTGGTCCACAAGCTTTGAAGGAATTAAAGATAGAAAATACCGAATTAAATTCATGGGTAGAAATGATAAAATCAAACGGTTATGATTATATTATGCCCTTCTCTCCATCAAGTGAATATCCGGGAGTATTAGCTTGGAGCTATATTACACCGACCGGGAAGCCACCGGAGGATATTAAAACAGTTTTAAAACATGCGGTTGATTTGTTAGATAATGCAGAAGCCTTCGAGCGGGTAGAAGAACTTTCATTTACCGATAATCTGACCGGTTTGGCCAATCAGCGCTATTTTGAACGCCGTATCAATGAAGAAATCCAGCGTGCCGGACGCTATAAAAGAAAAATGGCTTTAATTATATTTGATCTGGATGAACTCAAAGGCATAAATGATAACTATGGCCATCTCGCCGGGGATGAAATCCTGAAGCAGATGGGGAGTATACTGAGAGGGACGATTAGAACCATAGATATAATAGCCCGTTATGGTGGGGACGAGTTTTGTATTATAATGCCTGAAGCAGATGATATAACCTGTGCTAAATTTATGCAGCGCCTGAAAAACGACGTAGCTTCATCCTCTTTTAATATACCTGGAATCGATAATCCCTTAAAATGCACAATTTCTTTAGGAGGAGCAATATTTCCTGATCATGCCGGATCTCCAAAAGAATTGATTCATTCAGCTGATATGGCTTTGTTGTTGGCGAAAGAAAGCGGCCGCAATAAATCAATCCTTTTTAGCCCTTCAATTAGCTGATTTTTTTATTAAAATTGGTAAATGTTTTAGGTTTACACGTGGGTAGGGGTTGTCTATATTTTTTTAACTAATGAATTGGCTAATTATGCCGATTTTAATATAAACCGTTTTACGGTCAACACTTACGCAATACAGGTGTATAAAATGATGAAGAACATTAATATCTTGATTTTTAGTTTAATAATTTTTATTGCTGGATCTTTAGTAGCTGAGGATTATAAAGTTGGCCCAGGCGATATTCTTGAGATTAATTTCTGGCAGGAACCAACCCTTAATTCCCAGGTACGGGTTAGCCAGGAAGGAAAAATTTCTCTCGATATTGCAGGTGAAATTGAAGTTACCGGT
>CAYPUP010000137.1:0-6268 GCA_964413795.1 uncultured Ignavibacteriales bacterium | reverse complement strand
GCTGTGAGTGGATTTAATAAAAGCACGATCTTAGTGATCGTGCTTTTTTATTATGTTTATAAATGCGAACTTTAAAAGCATCTGTGATGCCTTAGAAGTCAGCGCCGAGAGAGAAATAATAGAAGGGCTTGTCCGAAACACTGCTGAAATCGGTTGACCACGCCAAATCATATCTTATAAGAATAAAACCGAGATTGGCGCGCATTCCGAATCCAAATCCGGTTTTAACATCTTTAAGATGAGATCCTCCGGAAGTCGTTCCGAATTTGAAATTATCACCGGTCCAGGTGCTTCCCATGTCATAAAATATTGCCCCGGTCACATTAGTAATAGCGATCGCAAGCGGAAAGCGCATGACAAAATAATCGATCATGGGATAACGGAATTCCCAGTTGAACAAGCCATATCTGCTGCCGGACAGGCTATAATAATCAAAACCTCTCAAGGGAGTAACAACATCGGCAAAATAGAGATTTTCGACGTCATAAACCTTGGCATCAAGTGTCCGATTGCCTATCCAGTTGGTGGTTCCTCCAAGAAAGTACTGTTTGGGCGTATTTCCAAAAGAGGCTCCACCTGAAAATCGGAAGGCCATCGAAAATAATTTTCCAAAATGCAAATATTTACGATAATCAAAATCTATCGAAGTAAACTCAATATCTTCAATATCAAAAAGATTGGCTCCATAGGTGGCCGATAGTTTTGTCCTTCGGCCGTTGATGGGTCCGGTAATCCCCCAGATGATATTATCCGTTACATAAGACAATTCCGCGGTAGAAACCTTGGAACTGCGGTCTTCTCTGTCGTCGTCGCTGTCATGATATTGACGATCGATAAAATACTGCGAAGCCGTCAGATCGATTCGGCTGAAAGTCGAGAAGGGATAACTGGCGACAAACTGCAAACCGTAAAAACGATCGGAGAAGAGATGATCGGCATTATCCAGATAATAATTTTTAGTATGAAAAAACCCGGCTCCGAGATTGGTCCTTCTTTTATTGTAAAAATAGAAGGCTTGCAGGAAAGACTGGTCAATATTATTCACCAGTTCGGTAGCGATATATATTTGGTGATTGCCTAAATAATCTGAGAAGACAAAGTATGAAAGGCCGCTTAAGCCAAAGAAAGTGTTGTAAGAGAAACCGCCGCCGACATAATCCGGCGTGAATCTGGTTTTATATTTTTTGACAAGATAGTCGCCTGATGACAATGGGGGCGGCACTGAATCGAACGAGGGGGGTTCAGTTACAACCGGTCGATAAAAATCAATAGAATCTCCGAATGGAATCAAAAGGGAATCAAGCGGATCCTGCTCTTCACTTTCACTAACAAAAACATACTCATCATCGTAAATGCCGGTTTTGGCAGCCACTGAATCTTTGGCGGCAGTAGTATCTTCAATAACTTTTACAGTACTGTCTGCAATCGATGTATCAGAGAGATTAGCCCAGAAGCTTGAATCGATATCATACGTTTCATATTCCCACAGCGAATCAACAGGAGACAGATTTGTATAGGCATTTTGTTTGTGGGCTTCCAATGTTTCATTACTCCGATATTTCTTAAGCAGATCATATTTACCTAACATATAGTCGGTTGGAGCCGGTTGGCCGTTATCTGAAACAGGAATAAGTTCTTTAAGAAGAAAAATATCAAAAGCTCCTTTGTTGAATGCGGAAAAAGCAATATTCTTTCCATCCGGCGACCATGAAAGATGCCTTATCCCCGAAATAATATCTGTCACAGCGTAATATTTGGTACTGTCCAGATAAGCGATATATAAATTATCAATTCCACTGCGGTCGGAGATAAAAGCAACTTTGCTTCCATCGGGAGAGACAGTCGGGGATTTGTTTTGTCCGGGGCCGACATCAAAGATAGCTACTTTTTTTTCGGGGATATTCAAACTGAACAAATTATAGACGCCATATTCAAAATCACCCGGCATAAATGCCCCGGAATCGACATAAAGATGATTGGTCAAGTCAATTAGCTTATTCTGAGGGTGGGGACGATCAGAGGAAAAAATCAACCTGCTGTTGTCAGCAGTCCAACTCGGGTCAACATCATCATAACGGTCATCAGTAAGTTGAGAAAAATTATCATTTTCAATATCATAAATGAAAAGATCACGTTTGAAACCTTCCAGTGCTGAGAAGGCAATCTTTTTCCCATCGGGCGACCAGGCCGGGGAAAGGATGTTATAATAGTTCAATTCTACTTTACGATATGTTTTTTTCTTCCTGGTATTATAGAGAAATAATGATTCTTTTCCGCCTGATTTCCCTACGAAAGTTATGCTTTCTCCATCAGGAGAAAAAGACATGCCGGACACATAGGAATGAAGTGATTCAAGGTCTCCGGATCTCTCGGATTTTACCAGATTGGTTATATGTTTTCCATCGATAGCTGAAATAAGTACAATTTCAGTATAATCTGACTTATCGGTGAAGATGGCTATTTTATCTCCTTCTGGAGAGAAGGCCGGTTTTTCGTTGAAGTAAGAGCCGTCTTTTCTGGCGTGGGTAAGTTGTTTGCCAATCTCATCCGGATCTTTACGATCCGCTATTTCCGGCCAGTAGCGGCGCTTCATTTCTTTGCTGAAATCTTCCCAGAATTCTTCTTCGGTGATATCAAGAGTCTCTTTTAATGTTTTGTTCATTGTCAGATGAATTTTCCCTTTGCGGAGAAGCTCGCCTAATTTTTCTTCACCATATTTATCAGCAATATATTTTACC
Source organism: uncultured Ignavibacteriales bacterium (assembly GCA_964413795.1). Lineage (GTDB taxonomy): Bacteria > Zixibacteria > MSB-5A5 > GN15 > FEB-12 > DAOWMZ01. The sequence continues at coordinate 3,530 of CAYPUP010000137.1, read as the reverse complement.
ATCGCCTGCCCCTCCTTATAGGCCAGATAACCGCCCAGTGCCCAAGGGGGAGCCAGATAGCCGTTGATGGTCGCATCACGCACAACCATATCGGACCAGTAATCCCAGCCGTGGCGCGAGGAATATTCGGCGTAACCTTCGGCTAACCAGAGTGGCATAGAAAAAAGACGCTGTCTGGAGACCAGGGATTTAAAAGCATTGCCGTAAAGCATATCAAAAGTAACAGCATGAGTTAATTCATGGTGCAGTACGTGGCGGAAATCCTCGTAGGAACCGGAAAAGGGAATGACAATGCGATTTTTAAATACTTCAGTAAAACCACCAACACCTTCGGAGATAAGGCCGGATGTTATATTGGTCTGCTGGAAATCATTTTGGGAGTTATATACAAAGACGGGTATGCGCCTTTGAATCATATAATTTAATTCATTGGTAATTTCTGTATATGATGATTCCAGTACCGTAGAGGCAAATTTGGCCGTCGGGTAGGCATCTTCATAGAAGTGGATATCAAAATGGCGGGTTTGGATAAAACTCCATTCAAAATCTTTGTACCTTACTTTATTCTTACCGAAGTATGTCTCTTGCGAATTAGTGATTGGGGCCAATAGTATAAGTATTAATATACAAACAAGCGTAACTTGCTTCATGCTATTACATCCTCAAATTATTTAAATATGCATATTTGAAATTTCTCCGATTCAATCGGGAAATTTTCATATTACTATGACAATTTTTCTGTTCTATTAGATTAATCCTGTTATTAATTGTTTGTTCTAACTATATCGGCTCCCAACGATGACAACTTCTCCTCAATCCGATAATAACCCCGATCGATATGGTAAACTCTGAGCACCTCGGACTTTCCTTTAGCCGCCAAACAAGCTAGAACAATTCCGGCTCCGGCTCTAATATCAGACGCCATAACTTCGGCTCCGTTTAGTTCTTTTACGCCGGTTATTACAGCTTCATTGCTGGTTACCTTAATATCCGCCCCCAAACGATGCATTTCCATCGTATGTGAGTACCTATCTTCAAAAACAGTCTCTACTATATGAGATGTTCCCGAAGATTTACAGGAACAGGCCATTATGCAGGCTTGCAAATCTGTCGGAAAACCGGGATATGGGAAAGTTGTCACTGATATCGGGTTTAATTTTTTAGGGGCAATAATTGAAATGCCAGATTTATTATGTGAAATTTCACAGCCCATTTCGGTTAATTTATGAAAGACAATAGTCAGATCATCAGCATTACAACCGGTGATGGTTACTTTTCCCCCGGTTATAGCGCCGGCCATCAGATAGGTTCCGGCTACCAACCTGTCTCCGCAGACGGAATATTGAATATTGTTTAAAGATTTAACCGGATCCACGATAATATTGGGCGTTCCGGCACCGCGTATCTTTGCACCGGCTTTATTGAGAAAATTTGCCACATCGACAACTTCAGGATCGCAGGCGGCATTGGCGATACGGGTTTCCCCTTTCGCCATAACCGCACCATATAAAAGATTTTCGGTTCCGGTGTGCGATGGGCGGTCAAAATAGACCGATCCCCCTTTGAGGGGTTTTCCTTTGGCTATTACAAAACCACCCTTTTCCTCAATTTCCGCTCCAAGGGCACTGAACCCGGTGATATGGAAATTGACCGGCCGCGCTCCAAGGACACATCCGCCCGGTAAAGAGACACGCGCTTCACCCATTCTGACAAGAATCGGCCCCAGAGCCAAAAACGAGGCTCGCATCTGGCGCATCAATTCATAAGGGGCGGTGTTCTGATTTATATTTTCGGCATTGACAGTCATGGCATGTTCTTTATCATCATAGGTAACTTTGGCGCCGAGATATTCAATAACTTTGATTGTGGTATAAATGTCTCTGAGAGGTGGGACATTATTAAGAACGGTTTCACCTTTGGTTATTAAAAGCGTAGCAAAGATAATAGGCAGGGCGGCGTTTTTGGAACCCTCGATTTTGACTTTCCCTTCAAGCACGCGATTCCCTTTTATGATAAATTTATCCATATCAATCCTTTAAACAAATTGAGTCGTTTATCTAAATGTTATACACGCCGGGCGTGCATATTACTTAGTTTAGATTTACACAATAAAGCATAGGAAAATTATGCAGGAAATAAAGTTTTAACTGAAAAGCAGGAAGATTATTTTAGTAGGCCAGTCCGGTTTCGCCGCTATCACCGTAAGCGATTTCGTATTTGTCGTCAACCAGCTCAAAACTGCCGCGCACCCGGTAAAAGAGGTCGATAGCTTCCGGGTCGCAGAAATCGGGGTTGGTCCAGGGGAGCTGCATGAACTGCCCGCCTGAATAAATAAGCTCAATCTGGGCAAAAACGCCATCCCTGAGATAGATACGATGGTTATATTCCCGGTGCGAAGCCATCACCAGCTTGTCCGGGGTAAGGATGCCGGGATCGATATTTACGGTACGGAAGTTAAAATCACGGATACAATCGGCAAACATCGGTTCAATATTGGCGCAGGTGTTTTTAATATCGGAGAGAGTGTCGCGATTGACCGGTTTTTCGAATGAGAAGATCCGCCGTTTAAGGTTTTCACCCATCTCTTCACGATAGCGGTCTTTGGAACTGCAGGGAATTTCTATTGTTTCGCATTCCACCCGGGAAAATTTGCGTTCCAATGCCTTGAGGGAGTCCGCGAGGGCATCCATCGAGGAATAGATGATCGAAATTATAAGCCTTCCGGCCGGTGGTTTCTGTATCCTTGCCATAGGATATGATTGTACGGAGAGTTAAACGAAATCAACAAAAATTAAAGCATTACATTTTTTTTGTAAAGGTAGGCCCCAGTGTTTGTTCAAAAAAATGACAACCACCGGGGGTTGTCCCTACAATGTTTTGGTATACAAAATTCATTCTCTTGCCTTTTTAATCTCCGAATTGTATACTTTCCACATGGAATCCGTAAAGATAAAAGACCTCACGGTAGGTGATAATGTCACCGCTTATTATTCCGTAAGACGGCGGGAAATCCGTGAGTACAGCAAAGGGAAATTTGTCTCCCTTGAGCTGGGGGATGCCACCGGACGGATTCAGGCTGTTGTCTGGGAACCAGATAATTTTTGCCTGACCGATCTCAATACCGGCATGGTGGTTAAAGTAAAGGGGTCAATCGGGGAATATCAGGGACGCAAACAAATGATAGTCAGCTTGATCAGACTGGCTAAAGATGATGAGTATGCCCTCGAAGATATATTGATGCACTCCCCGCAATCACCGGAGCAGAGAAAAAGCCGCATTTTGAAATTGACTGAGAAAGTTGAGAATACCTATATCAAGCAATTGCTGGAATCATTTTGGAACGATGAAGAATTTTTTGAAAAATTCCTTACTGCCGCCGCCGGCAAGCTCTGGCATCATGCCTATATCGGTGGTTTATCAGAACACTCAGCCAATGTGGCTGAGCTTACTCTGAGAGTTGCTCAGGGATATGATTTTTTAAACAATGATTATCTTATTTCCGGGGGGCTTCTTCATGATGTCGGCAAAGT
>CAYPUP010000136.1:2577-6270 GCA_964413795.1 uncultured Ignavibacteriales bacterium | reverse complement strand
TAATGGAGATACAATCTATTTTTGCTGTAATGACTGTGAAAGAGATTTTTTAAAGAATCCGGAAGCTTACCTTGCGAATCTTAATAGAAATAATAATAATGATTCTATTGAGCAGACAGATACAATTGACTCAGGCGATCATCAGCTCAGCACAGATTCCATTAAAGTTGATTCTACTTCCCTAACAGCAATTAAAGAGCATAACGAAGATTCTGATCATAGCCCTGATACAGACCATCAACAATCCAGTTCATTGCTTGAATTCATAGGGAAATTTCATCCACTTGTTATTCACTTCCCGATTGCCTTAATATTTACAGCTCTGTTTTTTACCGGTTTATCATTTTTCTTTAAAGTCAGTATTTTCGATACAATATCAATTTATGTTATATATCTGGCAGCTTTTTCTGCGGTATTGGCAATGATCTTAGGTTTGATAGACGGCGCTAATGTAACCTATCCTTCATTTTTAATTTCTTATTTTAAATGGCATCGAATTATGGGCATTAGCACCTCTATTGTCACCATAATAACAGCATTGATTGGCTATAAGAAGCTCAATCTCAATCCGAACGATGGAATTTTACTCTACCGTTTAGTTCTTATAGCTAATACAATCATGGTAGCTATTACAGCCCATCTGGGTGCTACATTAGTTTATGGAACAAATTATTTTAATTTCTAATATTAAACTGGAGTTATAAAATGAAAATATTCACCATTGTAATTTTGCTGCTGACCATTCCAATATTTCTTTTTTCTTTTATTGGATGTGGTAATAATCACAACAGTATGATAACAGGAGACACTAATTATTCCCTAATATCAAAAATCTATCCATCAGATGGTTCAGAAGGAGTCCCAACAAATTCAATCATAAATGTAGCTTTCAATGATCAGATGGATACGTCAACAGTAATGAATAATTTCTTTTTTGCCGGTGGCGATGAAATGCATGAATGGATGGATTCTGTAACGCATTACGGTGGTTTGGGTAATATGAACATGGGAAATATGGATCATATGATGGCATGGATGGATTCAATACATGTTCCGGGAACATATCATTGGAATCATGAAATGGACAGTTGTGAATTTATCCCGTCAGGAGAAATGATGCCAAATACAGAATATATGGTTGTAATGGATGAAAACAAAATGACGCACAATAATGGTAATATGACAGGCATGAATATGAAGCATGACGACTATGGTTATCATTTATATCATTTCACAACAGGTCAATAAGCAATTTTTAAAATATTTTTACTTAAGGTGAACAATTATGTCTCTTAGAGATCCAGTATGTAATATGAAAGTAGATGAGACATCAAAATATTCTACTATTCACGATGATTCATCCTATTATTTTTGTAGTCAATCATGTTTAGATAAATTTAAGGAAAATCCGAATAAATATCTTGAAAAGCAGGAAAATGACGGTAAAGAGGACTGTTGCAGTAGCCCTTCAACAATAATAAAACCTGAAACAAAGATTCAGTCAGGAAAATATACCTGCCCTATGCATCCGGAAATATTACAAGATAAACCAGGCAACTGTCCAAAATGCGGTATGACGTTAGAATCTATAAAACCTTCTTTACAAAACGAGAAATTAGAATACACCTGCCCCATGCACCCTGAGATTGTTCAAGACTCACCCGGTAATTGTCCAATTTGTGGGATGGCGTTAGAATCAAGGTCCATTACTATTGAGGAAGATAATACAGAATTGAAATATATGGCCAAAAGATTTTGGATAAGTGCCATTTTAGCCATACCATTATTATTTTTATCGATGGGTGGACTTTTCCCAACGATTTATACATGGCTTGAGTCAGTAACCTCTTCGCAAATTTTAACATATTTTGAATTATTATTAGCAACTCCTGTAGTACTTTGGGGAGGCTGGTCTTTTTTTGTAAGAGGTTGGCAATCGATTGTTAATAAGAGCCCCAATATGTTCACTTTGATAGGTCTTGGTACAGGTGTAGCCTATATTTATAGCTTAATAGCGGTATTATTACCGGATATCTTCCCTGTCGCTTTCCAGGATGAAACCGGAAAAGTTGCAGTCTATTTTGAAGCGGCTGCTGTTATTGTAACTTTAGTTTTGCTTGGTCAGGTGCTTGAACTTAAAGCACGCAGCCAGACAGGAAATGCAATCAAAGCTCTATTAGGATTAGCACCTAAAACAGCAAAAAGAGTGAACGATGACGGCACTGAGGAAGATATTCCAATAGATCAAATAGAAATTGGTGATAGTCTTCGCGTCCGCCCCGGAGAAAAGGTTCCTATTGATGGGATTGTTATTGAAGGGAGTAGTTCCATCGATGAATCAATGATTACCGGAGAATCAATTCCTGTAGAGAAAAGCAAAGGGGATCAGGTTATTGGAGCAACAATAAATAGCACCGGCTCCCTGATAATTAAAGCGAAAAAAATCGGTTCCGATACCTTACTATCTCAAATTGTTCAAATGGTTGCTGATGCTCAAAGAAGTAAAGCTCCGATTCAAAAGTTAGCCGATCAGGTTGCTGGTTATTTTGTTCCAGCAGTTATCGGTGCTGCTGTTATCTCATTTATAATATGGGCACTTGTTGGACCTGATCCTAAATTTGCATATGCACTAATTAGTGCTATTGCAGTATTAATTATTGCTTGTCCATGTGCCTTAGGATTAGCGACGCCAATGTCAATAATGGTTGCTACCGGTCGTGGTGCCCAGATGGGTGTACTTTTTAAAGATGCTGAAGCAATAGAAACCATGAGAAAAGTAAATTTACTCGTGGTGGACAAAACAGGAACATTAACAGTTGGTAAACCAAAATTGATGCATGTACATTCTGAGAATTCATGGACTGATGATGATATTTTAATTTATGCAGCCAGTCTTGAGATGGGGAGCGAGCATCCTTTAGCAGAAGCAATCGTCAAAGGAGCACAGGATAAAAATCTGCAATTATTTAAAGCCGAAGAATTTGAATCAATTACCGGTAAAGGGGTAGTTGGCAAGGTAGATAACAAATCAATTTCACTGGGCAACAGTTCTCATTTTAAAAGCTTGAATATTAACATAGAAATACTAATCAAACAAGCTGAACCCTTACAAAATGAGGGACAGACGGTTATGTATTTAGCTGTTAATAATAAAGCGGCTGGATTTATAGGTGTGGCAGATCCAATCAAAGAAACATCACCGTCTGCAATTGCACAGCTCCATAACGAAAATATCAAGATTGTCATGCTAACTGGAGACAATAAAGCTACAGCGGATGCTGTGGCAAATAAATTAAATATTGATGAAGTGATTGCTGAGGTTCTTCCGCACCAAAAAGTTGAAGCGGTTAAACATTTCCAGGAAAAGGGATACTTTGTTGCCATGGCTGGTGACGGCATCAACGACGCTCCAGCTCTGGCTCAGGCTGAAGTTGGAATAGCAATGGGAACAGGTACCGATGTTGCAATGGAAAGTGCCGATGTTACACTTATCAAAGGCGACATCATGGGCATTGTACGAGCACAACATCTAAGCCGCCTGACAATTAAGAATATCAAGCAAAATCTATTTTTGGCATTTATATATAATTCATTGGGGATACCTATTGCTGCTGGTATTTTGTACCCTTTCTTTGGAATTTTGTTAAGCCCAATGATTGCTGCCGCCGCTATGAGTTTCAGCTCTGTTTCAGT
>CAYPUP010000136.1:0-2477 GCA_964413795.1 uncultured Ignavibacteriales bacterium | reverse complement strand
TCTCTTTTGATCCGGCGGCGGTGTTTGTGATTGGGGGCATAAACCGCTTTGCCGATTATCTCAAATCCCTCAGAAATATTATTTTCATCTTTCCACTTAACTCCCTGAATTATCTCGCCGGTCTCTACATCGTAAAGAGTTGCGCCGGGGCATTCGATAAACATGTAATCATCGGTTTCGATATCATCGACAAAAATATTAGTGGTATCAATTGCGCGGGGATTGCAATTGGCGCACAGCCATTCCCCTTTTTGCTTTATTAAGGGACGGTGGCAGTTAATGCAGGTCTTCTGATCATCGTTTTTCTTTTCCATAACGCACCTGTTGTTTATAGTCATGAGTATATTTTCATTTACTGTTTCATTGGTAATAATGCAACAACCCTGCCGTTTTTTGTGCAGAGTTTTGATAGCGTTGAGGAATAATAGGTTAGAGGCCGGAATAATAATATTCTTTATATAAATTTCATGAAAATATTGGGACTGTCCCCATGAATTGTAGGGACGATGCATTCCTTTGATAAAATACATTAAAGTTGAAATAAAAAATTCCGTAGAATGCCTCGCCCCTACGTAAATTTAAATATCAAAATTATATTTTAAAGAGTTGAAACGGCTACTACCCTTTAAACAAGAGAACCAACGAACAGACTGTCACAGTTACCGGCAGAGCGACAGCAAATGAAAAGGGGGTTACAAATGAGGCTAACGCCGCCAGGGCAAGGGATGGAATCACCAGATATTTCAGAGTCGAAATACCCAGTTTTATAAGTTTTGTAATAAGGAACAAGCCAAGAACCGCCAGAACAATATAAGCCGCAACCAAACCGTTCTCTCCGAAATGCTCCAATATCAATTCTCTGGCTGATCCAAGCATCCCGGAATATTCATCGATTTTTTGCGAGGCGTTCTCAACCAGGTCTGAAACCTGATTTAACAGATCAGTACTGACCATGATGCTCCTGTTGCTCTTCTTCCAATGGTTCGATTGTCAATGAGGATTCCCCAACCCTCATCAACCCAACCATCCGCTGGGTTAAAAAGTTTTTGGATGTAATCCATTTATGAGACAATTCCAATATCTCTCCCTGATCCATATCTGACTCCCAATCCAGAATAAGCTGATCAATGGTTTTGTCATCCACCAGAAGATCATCCATCGTCAACACAAATTTGACTTTCACGTCAAACCTCCTGTAAACAGTTCCATTTCGTTCTCTGGAGCCATTTTGCAAGGATAGTGCCAATAACTACCCCCTATTTATCCGGATTATTTATTCCCTTGCTGGATAAAGAGTTATGGAAATAATTGTGCAGTAATTGAACTATTTGTTATTACTATTAAATAAATATTTTATTTCAGATATGGGATAATATCCCTAAGGTGTTGATATAAAAAAACTCAATCCCACAAATTGCGGGATTGAGTTATTCGTTTTACGGATGTCTTTTTTCATTTTGAAACATGCTCTGTTTGCGATTAACCGGATACCCCATGCTGTTGAGCGTGTGCCGGGGTGTTTGATCGAGTCTTCCCAATCGGGCCTATCCCTGACCCAGCCGATCTAAACCGTAACAGATTTTGTTTCCTGCTCCGCGAGAGAGTGGTGTCATCTCTCTTAGAACCTGAAAGGCCGCCAGCACTAATCTTCCTGATCACAACTGGCGGATAAAAAATCCATAGGCAAATCTCCCTTGTTTAACGTTACCCTCGCAGCGGTGTTATTCTAAAGGAGGGAATTTCTTTAATATCAGTATTCAAGATTAATGAATACGTAAAAGATAAATGACGGTTTTGGCGGGGAGAGCTGCCCTGAAGTCAATTTTGATGATTAATCTCAAGTGGGCATCCTGTTATAATTTAAATCCGCTTGATTGTTTTGTCAAGCATAATTATCCAATTATGTACTGAAATATTCTATTATTGACCCTATCTCCCTACCCGTCTTCCTTTGAACTTGTCATTAAAAAAAACTAATACTATATTATCATATGAAAAATATTACCAGGATTAATCTATCTCATAGCTATTTCGGCAATGATCGATCGAATTAAAATTCAATGGATTAGCGTTATTTCATTAATCTTAATAGGGATATTTTTTCTCTTAAGATTTCTGAATCTAACAGCCGATCCGCCGGTACTTTTACAAACATACGGTCAGGATCTTATGACCGATCCATACTATTACACCTGGTTTGCCCGTAATGCGGTCTTGTTTGATAATTGGCATTTGTTAAACTATGATCGATATTTTATTTTTAGCTATACAATAGTATCGGGATTATCATATCTAATTTTTTCACTTTTTGGCGTCTCGCGCCTTACTGCTCATTTAACAAGTTTAATTCTTCATTTTGGCGGTATATTTTTCTTTGTTTGGGCATTTATAAAAATGTATTCAAAAAAATGGGGGGTATTGATATCATTACTTCTTACAAGTAATGTTCTTCTGTTTTTCTATAGCCGCTATCCACT
>CAYPUP010000135.1:0-6275 GCA_964413795.1 uncultured Ignavibacteriales bacterium | reverse complement strand
TAGTGGCATTAACGCAGTGATTACCTCGCAACGAGCCATACCCGCTCAACTACTTGAACCCAAGGTAAAAAACCGCAGCCGGATACATTATATGATGGCTAACATTGAGGTCTCTAATTACAAAGGGGAGAACAACTGGGCTCTTCTTCTTGACCCGGACGGATTTATTGCCGAAGGAACCGGGGATAATTTCTTTATTGTCAAGGATGGGGTGATTGTTACACCTGAACCTCGCAATATACTCAGAGGAATCAGCCGCGGATACATTTTCGAGTTGGCACAAAAGTTAGGTCTGCCATGTATTGAAAACAATATCGAACCTTATGATGTCATGATTGCTGACGAGGCATTTATGACAGGAACCCCTTTCTGCATATTGCCGGTATCGTCTCTAAATAATATTCCAATTGGCAACGAACCGATGGGGGATATTACACGTCAGTTGCTTGATACATGGAGCATTGAGGTTGGCGTAAATATAGCGGGACAGATAATAAAATGGGATTCTGAACGAGGGGCACAAGCACCGGCAGGACCGTCGCCGTACTCTTTTAAACCAAAGACATGAGTGTTGATGATAAGAGTTTAAAGTGGAATTGGTAAAATCAAACCAAATAGCATTGGTTTATGAAACATTTAGAGTGAGGGAATATTGAAAAAATATTTAAATGGATTATATTGCATCCATCTGGAATTGACCAGTAGATGCAATAAGAATTGCTGGATGTGTGGCAGAAGAAAGATAGATAGGGAGTATCCGGAAATTGCCATTAATTATGGGGATATGGAATATGAGTTGGTTAAAAAGATAGCTGGTCAACTACCTGAGGGAATAGTAGTTCAATTTCATAATAATGGCGAACCATTGCTTTATCCAAGATTCGGCGAAGCCGTGAGGCTCTTCAAGGACCAGATAAGATGTGTGGATACCAATGGTAAATTGATAATAGAGAAAGCTGACGAGATCATAGATAACCTGGATACCATAACTATATCTGTCATAGAAAAAGACCCGGAAGGGGATGAGCAATATGAGCTGGTTAGAAAGTTTTTGGAGATTAAAGGTAAGAGAAAGCCTCGAATGATTTATAGGTGCCTTGGAGATGTAGATACGGAAAGATGGGGAAAATTGGATGGAATAATAGCCACCAGGATATTGCATAATCCTTTGGGTAGCTTCAAATATCAGAAAAAGCCGACGGTTCCGGAAATCGGCATATGCTTAGAGATATTAAATCACATGGCTATTAATAGATTCGGCAAAGTATCTATATGTGTCAGATTTGACCCGAAAGGCTTGGGGGTAATAGGAGACGCTAATTCTACTGCGTTAGCAGATATTTGGCACGGCTCGAAAAGAAAAAAGTGGATTAAATATCATGTAGAGGGGAACAGGGGTAAAATTCCTTTGTGTAGTGTTTGTGATTTTTGGGGAGTACCTACCGGCCTCTAAGGAAAAGAAAGGAGTAACTATGACAAAAAATGAATATAAGATATTAATTATTTCTCTATTTAACGAAGAAGCCTTGGGTGTTAGAATGTTACATTCAATCCTTCATCATGAAGGCTTTAATACGAAGATGTTATTCTTAAAAGTCAATGATAAAAACTTCCGGGATGATTATAAAAAAAGATTAAAAAGATCATTTAAACACGAATTTGACTACGTCACGAATAATGAAATTGATATTTTGGGAAGGTATATTTTGGACTACAAACCTAATATATTAGCGTTTAGTTTAGTATCTTCCAATTTTAGCCTTTACAGAAAAATATATAGAAAAATACGGAATTTGGGTAGTTTTAAAATAGTATTGGGTGGATGGGAACCATCTTTAAATCCAGAGCGTTGCATTAATTACTGTGATGTCCTTTGTATCGGTGAGGGGGAAAACGTTCTACTCGAATTAGTAAATAGAATGTATAACGGCCAAGAAATTGACGATATAGATAATTTATGGATTAGGAAAAATAATGGGATCATAAAAAATAATATTCGCCCGTTGATTGAGAACTTGAATGATCTGCCCAACCCTGTATTTGATAATAATTTAAGCGCTTATATAGAAAATGAAGAGATCGTGTACGAAGACCCATATATGAGCAACACGCGCTATGGAATTATTGCAGGAAGAGGTTGCCCTTATCGCTGTACATATTGTTCTAATAATTATATGGCCAAAAACATTTATCCGAAAAAATGGTCGAAAACTAGACAAAGAAGTGTAGAGCATGTGATAGCTGAGTTGATTTCAGTAAAAGAAAAGATACTCAAAATTGAACGAATTAATTTCTACGATGAAGTTTTTTTGCCGAATAAAGCATGGATCAATGAGTTTACTGAGAGATACAAGGCAGAAATAGGTTTGCCATTCTATTGCATGTTTTATCCGGGAACCTGTAATGACGAGACGGCTAAATCATTAAGAGAGGCTATGCTGACTGGAGTTTGGATTGGTGTTCAATCTGGGTCAGAAAGAGTCAGAAAGGATATTTTTAAAAGGCATTACACCAACAAAACCGTTTTAAAACAGGCGGAGATTTTTCATAAGTACGGAGTCAGCGTCAGGTATGATTTTATTTTTGACAATCCATTTGAAACATTTGAAGAATCATTGGAAAGTATTAATCTTATGCTTGAATTTCCACAGCCATTTTCACTGAATTTATTTTCTCTGAAATACTTTCCGAAGACTGAGATAACATATATGGCATTAGCAGAAGGCTTAATAAGTGAGAATGAGTTAGACGATCATCGTTTGACAGATCAAGATTATTATACGGTATGCTTGAACAGCATAAATAAAAATAATGAATTTATTAATTACTTAGGGACATACATTTCATTTATGGCAGTTGAATCAAAAGTTTATAAACGTGAAATTGAAAAGATTATAAATGATTATATTGTTAATAAGGATATTGAACCATTAAAGAATAAGGTAGCATTATTCCTGTCGGAATAATCTTAAAGCATCTGGTAGGAGCGTAATAAAATTGTCAAATCAAAGGCAATGCTATCTGTGCGGTGGCACAGAGTTCAACAAAAGGGCCGGGAGCGTGCGCGACAAACCGGAATTGGAAATCTTTGAATGCGCTTCCTGCGGGCTGGTTTTTCTGTCATCATTTGATCACATAAGAAACGGCTTTTATGAAGATTCAAAAATGCACGACGGCGAAGAAATGCCGGACGTTCAAGCTTGGCTCAACGAAACTGCCTGGGATGATGAAAGGCGTTTCCAGTATCTCAAATCGGTATTGCCAAACCGCAGGTTATTAGACGTCGGATGTGGGGTGGGCGGTTTTCTTTTAAGGGCGCGAGAGGTAGCCGCAATAGCGCACGGCGTGGAACCGGAAACAAGATTGATCCAACATTTTCAAAGTCATAAACTCACAACTTTTCAAAACCTGTCAGAAATCACCCTTGATATTCAAGGTAGTTACGATATTATAACCATGTTCCATGTGCTGGAACACATACCCGACCCCAAATCGATATTGGTTAAATTACTCGAAATGCTGACAGATGATGGATATATTATCGTTGAAGTGCCGAATGCCGATGATGCCTTGCTGACTCTTTACAATAATAAAGCTTTTTCGCAGTTTACTTACTGGAGCTGTCACGTGTTTTTGTATACAATGAAAACTTTACATATGTTATTTGACCAAATTAAATTAAAGGTGAATTATATCAGGCATATCCAGAGATACCCGCTTTCCAATCATTTGTACTGGCTTTCTAAAGGGAAACCTGGAGGCCATAAAAAGTGGTATTTCCTTGATTCTCCAGAGCTTCATGCCGCTTATGAAAAGCAACTGGCGGCGTTTGGGAAATGCGATACGATATTAGCAAGTATCTCACGATTGTGAACTTCTTTAAGTTCCGGGTAATAATATGAAAATACTTTTAATAGTTTATGACAACGAAATGTATATAAACGTCTTTCCCGTCGGACTGGGCTACATAGGTGCGGTGCTTAAAAAGGCAGGATTTGATGTGGAAATATACAATCAGGACATGCATCACCATCCTGAAGAGCATCTAACCCGGCATCTGGACAAACACCATTTTGACATGGTTGGGTTAGGAATTATTGGCGGATATTTCCAGTACAAGAAGCTGCTAAGTATTTCCGAGGCGGTGAATAACAGTAAAAACCGGCCATTTTATGTTCTGGGCGGGCACGGCCCGTCGCCTGAGCCTGAATATTTCCTCAAGAAAACCGGAGCCGACGCCATAGTAATAGGAGAGGGCGAGGAAACCATCGTTGAACTGGCTAAAGCGCTGGCCGCCAAACGCTCCATAAATAACCTGGACGGCATAGCCTTTATGGACGGGGGAAAACCTATCGTTAACCAGCGGCGGCCCCTGATCGAGGATCTGGACTCGATTCCCTTTCCTGCATATGAGCTTTTCCCGATGTATTTTTACCGTCTTTTGCGAGAGCCTTGCTGTGAAAATGTCGATTTTGTGGCCCCGATGATTTCCGGGAGGGGTTGCCCGTTCCGTTGCGCTTTTTGTTACCGGATGGACGAGGGGTTTCGGCCCCGCCGCACCGAAGGGATTGTTGAAGAGATAAAGATGCTTAAAACCGACTACGGCATCACCTATATATCATTCAACGACGAACTGCTTATCTCGTCCATCAGGCGCACGACCGAGCTTTGCGAGGCGTTTATCCGCGCAGGTCTTAATATAAGGTGGGAGTGCAATGGCAGACTTAACTATGCCAAGCCGAAAATTCTGCAGCTGATGAAAAAAGCCGGCTGCGTATTCATCAATTACGGCATAGAAGCTTTGGATGACGAAGTGCTCAGGAAAATGAACAAATGCCTTACGGTCGAGCAAATAGTAAGGGGAATAGAAGCTACTCTTAAAGAAGAGATAAGTCCTGGATTTAATATTATCTTCGGCAATATCGGGGACAACCAGAAAACCCTGCAAAAGGGGGTGGATTTTTTGCTCAAATACGACGACGGCGCCCAGTTGCGCACCATAAGGCCGGTCACACCTTATCCTGGCTCGCCGCTTTATTATCACGCGCTGAAAACCGGCCTTCTTAAGGACTGCGCGGATTTTTACGAACACAAGCATGTCAATTCAGACCTGCTGGCAGTCAATTTCACCGATATGTCCGACAAGGAATTCCACAAGGCGCTCTATGATGCAAACCAGAAGCTTATAAAGAACTATTTCAAGCATAAGACAAAAACCTCTCTTGACGAGGCCAGGCGGCTTTATATGGAATTGAATGTCAACTTCAGGGGATTCCGCCAGACTTAAGCAGCCATGCCGCCGCAAAATGCTTTGACACTGGTTGCAAGGCTGCAGGTGTTTATAGGTGCGAGACAGCTAAGATGCCGGACGGGAATATTTTTCTTGCAATCACGGCGCTGGAGGATTTCTGGAACACATCGCTGCCGGTGGTGTTTCTGGGTCCCGGGTGCAAGAGATACAGCCGCCGGGCAATCTGGGGAAAACTTAATGCGCCGACGCTTCCCCAGCCTTATAGCGACGAAGGGGCGGTCCGCATCCTGTCGTACCTTGAAAAACTGCATGCCCGCACGCTTGGCGCTTTGACCAGCAGGCTTAATTCGGTGCATGGCGTCAATTACAGCTCCAGGTACTGGACAATCCTTGCGGGTCCCTGGCTTCTTTTTTATCTCCACTCCCAATATGAAAAATATCTCCGCCTCAAATCCGCATTTTCAAAATACCCGGCTTTGACCACAATAGTCTTGGACGAGTCTGAGCATATAACCCCAGTTGATACGCTGGATATGGTCAATTCGCTTAAAGACGATTTTTACAATCTGCAACTTTACAGCAGCATGCTTAGCGCTCTCGGCTACCGGTTTCCTTCCAGAACAAGCGGACTGTCACTTTCCGAGAATGTATCCGGGGTCGGGCAAAAGTCGTTTTCCCGTTTTCTAATCGGAGCCGGAAAAAAGTTTTTCAACAAAGTGCTTTATGTTTTGAATAACAGGGCGGAGATTGTGCTGCACCATTCATATTTTTCCAGGCAAGTTGCAGTCTTGCTGGCGCTGAAAACTGGTGGAAAAATAATGCCGATACTAGTTGAATCCTGCGATTTCCAGAATATCGATATTAACGAGAACATGCGCGCCTTGATAGGCGGGCTGGATTTGGGTGACAGCGAATTTGAGCAAGTCCTATCGAAGCTGATTGCGGTTGATATGCCTAAAACACTTGTAGAACATTACAAAACGCTTTATGCGCTCAATGATAAAAAGTTCCCTTTTCGGCCCAA
>CAYPUP010000134.1:0-6304 GCA_964413795.1 uncultured Ignavibacteriales bacterium | reverse complement strand
GCTGTAGCTGGATATGTGATTTATTTGACTCACTGGGGTGAAGTTTTCAAATAAAAAATTGTTATAATTATATGTTTTTATAACAAAAAATCTTAAAATAAAACAAGTTCATCTCTTGCTAAGTTGTTATAATGTAATATATTAAGATTGATTGACCGATATTATATGTTGGAACTTTATTGTCTCTGAGTGGTACTAATATATGAGACGATAAACGATTGGATTATTATGGCTAAAGACACTGAAAAAGATATTGACTATCGTTTAATGAAATCCATTCAAAATGGCGATATGGTAGCTTTTAATGAATTGGTTGAAAGATACAAAAATCGCCTTATGAATGTAATCGGACGGATGCTTTCTTCTCCGGATGAAGCTGAAGATATCGTTCAGGAGACTTTTGTTCGGGTTTATCAGCATCGCCAGTCCTTTAATTTCAAGCATTGTTTTTCGACCTGGATTTATACCATTGGTCTTAATCTGGCCCGGAATGAACTCAGGAAGAGAAAACGATTTAAACACTATGATATTGATGAAATGCAGGGTAATGAGGCGGAATTTGCTATAGATCCCAAGTTACCCAGCCAGCTTCCTCAGGTATTGGCTAAAGCAATAGAGGAGCTTCCTGAAAAATATCGTGTGGCGTTTATGCTTCGGGATATTCAGGAGCTACCTTATGAAGAAGTTGCCAAGGTGCTTGATATTCCTCTCGGAACGGTTAAATCCCGGGTTAACCGTGCCAGAATGATGCTCCGGGAAAAGTTACAACCAAGATTGGAGAGCCACAATGCGCTGTCGAAGAGTACGCTCTTACCTGTCAGCCTTTTGTAATGACGAATTAACAGGCCGCAAAAAGCTGTCAGTTGGCGAACATCTCGAAAATTGTTCAGAATGCCGACGAGTCAGAGCGGAATATACTGCAATTAATGAAAACCGCCGTGATATGCCACATTTGAAAGTTTCTAAAGATTTCAATAATCTGCTGCTTAACCGGATCGGTCAGGAGAGGTTTGCCGAAACCAGAACTAAAGCCTACATGCCTAAAAATGCGCCGGTTGTAAGGTGGGCCGCCATTATTCCTGTTATTGCTGCAGCCTGTTTGGTATTTGCGGTTACAATGTCTGGTATTATACCTAATTTCGAATCTACAAACCAGGGAACAACAGCTTATATTGAAAATGATGATATCTATAATGCCTATCTGACTGTTCAGCCTGATAAAAATCCCAATATGACTCATCTGATGAACAAAGACTGGTCACTTACAACTCAATTAGCTAAAGCTGATCGAATTGATCAAATGTCACAGAAAATTATCGAACAGATTGGAATTAACGCCGGTCAATCACAGGGAATGGCAAATGTCTCCTCGAAATCAACTAGTCAAGTCCCTTATGGTCAGACATACTACAGAGTTCGTCCAGTAATTAAAATTTATCAAACTACCGAATCTCAGAGAGGAGCGAGTTCTGCATATTGATAACGGCTATTAAAGATTTTAAGACTGTGTCAAAATTATTTTTTGCCACAGTCTTTTTTCTTACATTTACAATTTCAAATATTGACGCTGCCGACAGTTCATTAGTCAACCTTGAAGACCAGTTTAGTAATCTGGTATATAATGCCTCACGGTCGATTGTAACAATCGAATCGATAAAATCAATTACACAATCAGATTTTAAGAATTCCGGCAATGAAACCATTCACAGCATTATTTCTTCCGGTGTCATTATTGATACTTTGGGTAATATTCTGGCAGCAGCTCCTTCGGTAGTTAATAATGATTACCTTATGGTTTATTATGACAATAAAGTAATTCCGGCTCGTATAAGGGGGATTGATTATAATACCGGGGTGGCACTTCTAAGTGTTAATCGGAAAATCGGTCAACCAGTCAAAATGATTTCCAAATACGGCTGCGCCGGGGAGATGGTGGTTGCTCTGGGCAACTCTTATGGTGTTAAAGCCTCTCCATCTATAGGTTTTTGTGCCGGTTTAAGACCGGAGGGGACTCTTCAGTTTTCATCCACAATAAGTTCCGGGACCATTGGCGGAGGTCTTTTTGATCTGTCGGGCAATATGGTAGGTCTGATCACCGGTGGGATTGGTGGTGATCGCTGGGCGGAAGTTGGATTGGCTGTCCCCTCTCAGGAATTATATAAAATAGTTGAACATCTTATGAATTTTGGTGATCGGCAGGCTGGTTACATTGGTATTACCAGTGCTGATATTGAATTCACCCCGGGCATCGAAATCACTTTTCCGACCCAGTTTGCCCGTACTACTCCACAGAGAAACCAAACTATCAATCAGGGAATTATGATTACGGATATTGTCCCACTTTCTCCGGCAGCTAATGCCGGTCTTCAGAGAGGGGATGTACTCATAAGCATGAATGGCGCTCCTCTTAAATCGGCCCTGGAGTTGAGAAATAGCATCAAGCGATTCCTTCCCGGCTCGGTAATCGATTTTGGCTTTATCAGAAACAATGTTCCATATATAGCGCCCCTCCAAATTGGTCGGGTCGAGTTTACCGCCGGGGCTGTTTTTCAGTCTTTTCCCAACCAGCCATACTCCAGTCAAAATACTGATTCTCTTCTAAATGAAATCAATATTCTTAAGAAAACGCTTAATAATCTTGAACTCAAACTTCGTAAAATTAAGCAATAAAATTCAACGTTGCCATTTTGCATTTTTCCTGTTATTTACTATCCATGTATTATATGGCAGATTTAAAATTAATAGTAGATAAACTGAGTGTTTTTGATCCTAATCCGAATCCTCAGCAAAGAATACTCTCACTATATTCTGCAGCCGTTGCCATGGCCGATCCTTCGATACTGGAATCAGTAATTAATATGGCTGGTAAGAATAATATTTCTTCAAAACAGTTATATGAGATTATTTTACAATCTTATCTTTTTGTCGGTTTTCCTCGTATGATTGAAGCTGCCGATCATCTAAGTAGTATTATTGAAATTGATGGAGGATATCCACGATTAACTCCAGTCAGTTCTGAAGAATCGGAGAAGTGGTTTATCGAAGGACAAAAGCTTTGTCAAAAGGTATATGGTGAAAAATATGATATTCTTCGGAAACGAGTGGAATCATTTGCACCGGAAATTTTCAGGTGGATGATTTATGAAGGTTATGGAAAAGTTTTATCTCGTCCCGGTTTGAATATTGTTGATAGAGAATTGGCAATTATATCATGTTTGATTGTAGAACTTAGAGAGCGGCAGCTTTATTCTCATATAATTGGCGCTCTTAATGTTGGAGCTGATGAAAAATTGGTGATGCAAGTCGTTGAAGATATGGAAATCTTCTCTGGCGAAGGCTGTCACATGGCTCTGAAGATATTGAATAAATTAGGTATTAATTAATGCGGATATTTTGGCGGGTTATTTTTTATTCATTTTGCGCTTTTTTGTTAATTTTGATTAGCGCCTGGATTTACGTCTTCTATATGGGCGGTTTGGAGAATATTGCCAACGACCGGATCGATTCCATTATTAAAGAAAAAAATAATTTAGAAATTTCCATCGGCGATATAAAAGGGGATTTGATGACGGGGGTTATCATAGAAGAAGTCAATGTTTTTTATGATGATGGTATCACCCGCTATCAAATATTAAAATTGCCTCATCTGGAGGCAGCCTATTCTATAAAGGATTTCTGGCGAAGCAAATACGTTTTTAGTTATCTTCATCTGGAATCGCCGGAAATAATAGTTAGAAGGGATAGTCTGGACAAATGGCTTCTGCCCGATTTTTCAAAATCCGATGGAACCGGTGCGGGGTTATTTAATTTAGCTGTCAATGAGTTAGTCATAAACAACGGGAATATTGTCATTATTGATAAAAATGACACTCTCAAAGCTAACGATTTTCTCATCTGGATGGCTATTGACATTAATGATAATACTTATGCCATTGAACTTGACCGGCTTGAGTTCGAATCCAGTAATGAGAAAATTTCCATTGACGCCGCCGGAGGAAAAATAACTTATGCTGAAAAAAATCTCCTTTTCAAAGATATGATTCTAATTTCTTATGATACGAGATTGAGAGTTGATGGCAATGTTAATTTTGTTGATGAGCCTTTCGGGAAAATATCCTTGATTGCCGATAATGTCAATCTGGCTGATATTACATCGTATATTGGGCCAAAGCTTAATGGGATTCTTGATATTAATGCCGAGATGTCATTTAATGGCTCGTATATTTTTGGATCTACTGATTTGGCGGGCACGTTTATGAACGTTTCCCTCGAAAACTTTCATGCTGATCTGAATTTCAAAGATAAGTTTCTTACTTTTGATACCCTTTATGGAACAATTCTCGGGGATTGTTCGGTTGATGGAGTCGGGGAAATCGATTTTAATATTAAGCCTGAAATTTATAATCTCTCCGCCAATATCAGAAATTTCAATTTAAGGAATCTGCTCAACAAGGGGTTTGTAACTGATCTTAATGGCAGGTTTGATCTTAACGGAGTATCTTTCAGCAACAAGACGATGCTTCTTGATATAAACGCTGAACTCTTTGAATCATATTTTGACGAATACCCACTCCAGGAAGCCGCTGGTAATTTTATCATAACGACGGATTCAATTGTTTTTGCAGACTCAGTTAAGGTAAAATATTTTGAAAATGTATTTTATACAACAGGTAGTATCGACTTTAACGATGAAATGAATCTTGATATTCAAATTAATCTGGCTAATCTGGACAGGTATAAAGGAATCCTATTTATAGATCAGCCGGGCGGAAGAGGAAAAGTAAATGCTACGATGTCAGGTAAAACTACTGATCCGAATCTTAAGGGTTACTTTGTTTCCGATTCAGTCTGGATATATGGCCTTTATTGTGACAGCCTGTATGCTGGTATTGACATTGATCGGTTTTTTACCGGTAAAAAAGGGGATATAGAAATAGAATTTTATAACGGTGCTATATGGGATTTTCCATATGATACCGGGTATGCTTTATTGACTATCGATTCTAATTTGATTGGCATTGATTCGGTTTATGTCTCCAGTGATTATACTAAATTAGTTAGCGAGGGTAATTATGATTACGAAACCTATCCGGGTTTGCTTGAAATAGATACTCTCGAATTAAATCTTTTTGATCAACCCTTTTTTAACAGAGATAAAATGATCATTAGAGTGGATTCATCAGGATTTATATTTCAACAAACATCACTGGGAAATACACATGCTTTGCTGTCTGTTCATGGGCGGACTAATTATGATGAATCTCTTGCTTTGACAATGTCGGTCCAGCGTATTCCCATGGCTCCCTGGATAAATTTGTTCGATACTACTTTTGGCATTGCCGGTTATCTTTCCTGTGATGCAATTCTTAATGGAGATTTCCAAAATCCGGAGTTTTCACTTGATGGAAAAATAGATTCCTTGATTTATAAAGATTTGCCTCTGGGAGATATGTATGCAAGCCTTGATTATATGGATAAACTGCTTACTATAGATAGCTTGATTCTTAGTTCAAATCCGGGAAAATATAGAGCAAATGGAACGATCCATACCGACCTTGCTTTTACTACTAATGGGGTTGAGCGTCTTCCGGAGCAACCGATGGATATTTACATCAATGCCGATGACAACCGCTTTGACCTGGTAACCTTTATAATGCCGTCAGTTGAACGGATTAAGGGCTTGTTTCATGCCTCTATTCATCTTTTGGGAACTCCCAACGGCCCTCATTTGGAAGGGGAAGCTTATATCCTTGGGGATAAAAGCAGTGGTGGGGTTGCTGAATTAAAATATTTTGACCTCGAGCATCCTATCTATACAGACTCAGCTGGAGTTACCATGGATGATAATAAAATTATTATAGACCATATTGAGCTTTATAGCACTGATAATAAAGCACCAAATGGACGTAAGAGATTTGCTGAAGTTGAAGGAGAGATTACGGTTGAAGCTTTTGATACTCTTTATTATGATCTGGATATTTCTCTTCCCAGAGAATTCCCTTATGCGTATGAGCTTGAAGATATTAAGGGCAAAGTTGAAGGGGAGCTTCATGTCGAGGGGAGTTCGCCGCCCTTGGTCACAGGCGATTTAACCCTTATTTCAACTAAGTATTATGTAAACTTTGCTGAAAGTTATGAAGGTTCACCTCTGATGATGGCTCTTTCTACTGAAAAACCATGGGATTTGAATATCAATGTCGATATTCTCTCCAACTACTGGATTAAAAATGATGATATTGATGCCGAATTTGCCGGCAATCTTAATCTCATCAGAGAAGATGGGAATTATCGATTTATCGGAGAG
>CAYPUP010000133.1:0-6326 GCA_964413795.1 uncultured Ignavibacteriales bacterium | reverse complement strand
TTTGCCATAATAGCCGGATCGGATGAATTTGAAAAAGGAGCCATCACTGTTAAGAATTTGTTAGCCGGTCGTGAAAAGGCGGAAAAAACCAGCAACCGCGAGGAATGGCTGAAAGCGGAAGATATACAGGAAACAATTCCGTTGAGTGATTTGATAAAATATTTTAAAGAAAGATTGTCATAATACTTCGACTGCAATCCTAAAACTTGACATAGAATCGTATAAAACCGTAATATGCAATTAAAAGGGATGTCTCATATTTATGGGCATCATAAAATTCAAAACATTAAAGAGATATTCGAAGTAATTTTCTGCTATGACAGATAAAAAAATATTTGCCGGAATTGATATCGGTGGTACAAATATCAAATTCGGGCTGTTTAACGAAGAAGGAAAAATCCTGCACAAGGAATCGCGCCCGACTATGGCTGATAAAGGGGCGCAGCCGCTGATGCATCTGGTGACTAATATTGCCGAGCGATTATTATTTCATGCCGCTGAAGAAGAATACGATGTCCGCCACCTTGGGGTCGGAACCCCTGGCGCCGTTGATTTCAAATCCGGCCAGGTTATAGGCCCCTGTCCCAATATTGGTGGATGGCAGGGTATGGAAATCGGAAATACCCTCAGGGATAGATTGAATATGCCCATTTTTGTTGATAATGATGTCAATGCGATGGCTCTGGCGGAATCAAAATTCGGTGTAGCAAAACATGCCAACTCGGTTGTTTGTGTCACAGTAGGTACCGGAGTGGGAGGGGCTGTTATAATCAATGGCAAGCTTTGGCGGGGAGCGAATTATACCGCCGGTGAATTGGGGCATATGACAATAAAATTTGATTCTGATATTGAACATTCCGGCGTTTATGGGAGCATTGAGGGCTTCTGCTCTTCAAAAGCAATTATTGACCGTTTGAAAAAAGTTCTAAAAAAGAATATGACGCCTGCCTTCGAGAAAGTTCTCGAAGGGGATCTGAATAATCTCAATATCCGGAAACTTTTCTCTGCTTTAAAACTCGAAGATGAACTGGCTAAACAGGTGCTTGATGAAACCGCTTACTATCTTGGGGTGGGATTGGCTGGAGTAGTGAATCTTTTGAATCCGGAAGTCGTAGTAATTGGTGGGGGAATAATCGAAGGAGGGGGAGGTTTTGTAGAGGCTGTTGCTGTTGAAATTAAAAAATATGCCTTTGATTCAGCGGTTGAAAATATTAGAATAGTTCGGGCATCGATGGGAAATGATGCCGGCTTCATAGGAGCTGGTTTGTTAGGCGAATTTATTACATAATACCGGAAGGTAACTTTATGAATGAAAAAAAATATGATAAACCTATCACATACAGCCTCTCGTTCTGGTGGGCTTTTGGGTTTTCACTAGTATTTATCCTTTATGGCGGAGTTAAAATGGTCCTCGGTTTTTTGGATCACAACTATTCTGATATAACTCAGCCTATTATTTTTCTGCTGATTGGTTTGATTCTGATTATTCTGGCGTATGCCTACCGGGAACGCAAGACATGGAGCTGGTATGCCCAAATAGGGATAAATGGGCTGATAATTCTTCTGGCTATTATCGGATTTCAGCAGATAGAGAACATCATTATCATGATTTTGGCGGGCATTGCAATGTTTTCTCTGTTGTCATCTTCTACCAAGCGTTATTTATTTAATGGGCGGTGATTTTCTATTTGACTTTGGTCGAAAAGATAATTAATTGACAATTCCAACATAAAGTTGGCGCCCTAGCTCAGTTGGTAGAGCAACGGACTGAAAATCCGTGTGTCCGCGGTTCAACTCCGCGGGGCGCCACTTTTTTTATCTCACGCTCAACAGCAACATTTATAATTTCACTTCCACTCATTAAAACTATTACTTATAATACAAAATTAAAAATGTCACCTTTTAATAACAAAATAGAATAAAATGAAGATACTTTTTCCCGATCGATTCAAAATTTTAGAAGGATTTATAATCCTTTTTCTAAGCTTGTCTTTTATTCTAAGGCTCATATTCTTGATAAGGGAATTTACTGAAATTGACAATAGTCTCGCAGGTATTCTCAAAGTCTTTTTGGTCGGTTTATACTTCGATATAGGAACCATATCCTTTTTTGCAGCCATAGGTGCAATTTACTTATTACTCTTTCCCATGCGTTTTTATGGGAATTGGATCGATAAAATAATCTGCTATGTTGGCTTTATCGCAGGATTATTGATAATTTATTTTTCGTTTTTTGCAGAAATTACTTTTTGGGATGAGTTTGGCTGCCGCTTCAATTTCATAGCGGTCGATTATCTGATTTACACCTACGAAGTAGTACGCAACATTAATGAATCATACCCTTTGCCCCTGTTATTAGGCGGGATTGGCGCACTGATATTGATTACGGTTTATCTGTTCAGCCGGAAGGGAATATTTAAAACGACTTTTCACTGCAATACTTCTTTTAAAGAAAAACTCATTCCCACCTTGTTATTTTTGCTTATCGCAGTATGGTTCACAGCCTTTGTAAAAAATGAGAATGCGGAAATTTCGAGTAATCGCTATAATAATGAGCTTGCCAAATCAGGCATCTATTCATTTATAGCCGCTTATAGAAGCAATGAATTAAGCTATCCCGATTGTTATAAGACCATTGACATAGATAAAGCCTTTGAGATTGTAAATGAAGAATACAATCCTGATTCCTTCAGTTTGATTACTCGAGGTAAAGATATTAGACGAGTGGTTAAAAATGATGGCGAAGAAAAGAAGCCCAATATTATTTTTATTTTTGTCGAGAGCCTGAGTGCAAAGTTTCTGGGGAGCTATGGTGACAAACACAACCTGACACCTGTACTGGATTCGATTGCCAATACGGGTATTATCTTCACCAATTTGTATGCTACCGGGACTCGTACAATCAGGGGGATGGAAGCGGTAACTCTGTCAATTCCTCCAACACCGGGACGAAGCATCGTAAAAAGGGATAAAATACATAACCTTTACACTATCGGCGATGTCTTTCAGGATAAAGGATACGATCTGGCTTTTTTCTACGGCGGTGATGGATATTTTGACAATATGAATCAATATTTCAGCAACAATGGCTATAATATCGTTGATCGGGGGAGAGGTTTCCTGCCGTCAAATGATATTACCACTAAAAGAATTAACATTGATGATGACGAGGTGACTTTTGAAAATGCCTGGGGGGTGTGTGATGAAGATATTTATAATAAGGTAATTAAAGAGGCTGACAAGGCGCAGATGTCCGGAAAACCATTTTATGATTTCATTATGACCACCTCAAATCATAGACCCTTTACATATCCCGATAATAAAATTGACATTCCTTCCGGCAAGAAACGGGAAGGGGCCATAAAATATACCGATTATGCTATCGGTAAGTTTTTCGATGCAGCCAAAACAAAATCCTGGTACGACAATACGATCTTTGTAATAATGGCCGATCATTGCGCCAACAGCGCCGGGAAATGGGAGCTGAGTGTAGCCAATTATCATATCCCTTGTATTATTGTAAACTTCCCTGATTATGAAAATAAGATCATAACCCAAATGTGTTCCCAGATAGATATTTTCCCCACGTTATTTGGAATGTTAAACTGGTCCTATGAGAGCAACTTTTACGGGATCGATTTGTCTAAAATAAATCAAAAAGATCAACGAGCCTTTTTGGGTAATTACCGGAAAGTTGGACTGCTGAAAGAGGATAAACTTTTGGTATTGAGTGATCAGAAAAAAACCAATTTCTATAACTGGAACAGCACTGACAATACCCTGACTGCTTTGCCAATAGATGAAGAATTCTTAAATGAATCTATCGCCTACTATCAAACCGCTGCTTATTTATATGATCATGGGGGGTTGAGTGGAAAGAGATGAGAAGTGTCTGTTATCGAATCTTGCATAGAATATGTGATTTAAAAATAATAAACTTGAATACGACTCTTTGTCAATGATTTGACTATAAGCCGTAGGGTAGGATCCTGCCATAATTATAATGTCAGGATCACAAGAAAATAATATTGGATTTATATCTTTTAAATTATTATCTGAATATCATTATTATGGAACTTCTATGGGGTCCTGGCAAATCTGATTTTGTCAGGAAGGGATTCCCGACAGCCCAGATATACAGACCGGGTAGAAGTAGTTTTTATCTCCCGCTGTGTTCAATAAAAAGCCGCAAACAAGTAAAGCCTGTTTACGGCTCTGAGAGAAGCATTTCAAAGAGATACTGTTAATGAAGGTTATTTGCTGTCTGATTTTTCCTCGCTAAAATAAATACCGAAGACTCAGTGATCTTTAAACTTCCGTTTTTACTGGCTAAAGCATCGTTCAGGGTTTGTTTAACCCTGTTGCGAATCCCGTTAGGGGGGAGGTAATCAAGGTAGTTTTCATTTACGATCGCATTCACCCTTTCAATATAATCGACCGGTTTGATCGGCTCTTCAGTTGATAAAGTGAATCCTTTTTCAATATCAAAGCCGGCTTTTCGGACAGCCTGGGTTAGACGGTTTACAGTATGCAGTTTGGCCCCCATAATTTCAAATGGTTGGCCTATAGGGAAGAGACCGGGGTGTGCTTTTAGCACTTTTTTGAATGCGGATGAGAATTCAGTATAACATTTGTTAGAAAGAGCCACCAGACCGAAAATTCCACCCGGTTTAAGAACACGGAAAGCTTCATGCAGAAATTTTTCCCGATCCGAAACCCAGGGATAAGCATTGGATGAAGTAATTACATCAAAAGCATTATCATCATATTTTAAATTAAGGGCATCCCCAAGCTCAAAGGATATATTTTCCAGATTGGCCTGCTGTGCTTTTCTTTTAGCTAATTTGATCATTTCTGGAGAGAGATCTACACCATAAAGGAAGCCATCAGTGTTTAATTGTCTTGCAATCTGAATCGATAGTTCTCCCGATCCGATACCGATATCCAGAACCGTCTCATAGCCGCTTAAATTCAGTTCATGAACCAGAGTCAGATACTGCGGCGTTCGATATTGGGTCACCTTGCGGGAGTATCTGGACGCCACCGGATTAAAGCTGTTGATTTTCATTTTTTACCTCTTATTATGTTATTCTTTATGTATTTCATTAATAAAAAAATCCACCCTATTTGTGGATAAGGTGGACCGAGTATCTTGCCATTATGTAGTCGTACATCAAGGCATACTTCGGCCCTCATTGGTACAACAACAGTTGATAGTTTTGGTTATGTTAATAGAGACTGTTTTCATCTTGAATATATGATAATATAAATTCTAAAATTGTCAATACATAATTTAAAAAGAATACTAATAAATATGGTTCAAATTAGTATATTATTGTGGAGTAAGGCCTTAAAATTAAATTTCTGTAATCAAAACCTCAATGAGAGGCAACTTAAACCGCCGTCCAATTTCTGAAATTCCGAAACGCTTAGCGTCACTATTTCATATCCATATTTTTTGACCATTTCTTTTACTTTTGGAAATCCATCGGCAACCAGCACTTTGCCGTTCAGCCACAAGCAGTTGGCGGCATAAGCTTCATCTATATCAACTTTGATTATGTCAAATTTCTGAAATTCTGGATGAGACCGGAATTCCTCGACTGCGGCAATGACATGATTCTCAAGATAATTAACTCCTGATTTCAAATGAAGCATATCACCAACTTCAATAGTAGAGCCAGTCATACCATATTTGTTGAGAATATTAATTACCTGATTGGCTCCTTCCGGATTAGTTCGATTGGAAAGACCGATATAAAAATGTTTGCCAACCATCATAATATCACCGGCATCAACCGTCCCTGGCCGGCTGGTCTGCTCTATTTTGTCATAATATTTACTCACAATATCATGGATTGATTTTATCTCACCGCGACGAGAGGGATCACCGGGCATCGTTATGATTGCACATTCAGATGTCAACAAAGCGGTATCCTCAACAAAAGTAGAATCAGGGTAATCATTATCAGCAGGAAGGACGGTAACTTCCAAACCGCAGTATCGGAGAGCCTCAACATATTTTTCATGCTGGTGGCAGGCTAAATCATAGTCCGGTTTTCCGAGTTTAGCCGTAGTTAAGCCATTAACCATATTATTACAGGGTTTTTTTACTATTGCTCTGGTAAATTTCATTTTATATTAATCTCCATTTATCATAATAATAAATAGCTGAATCATAGTTGTGTTGCATTTCGAAGGCATAACCCAAATTATTATATACCTTTCCAATACGAACATGATTTCTATTTTTTTCTGGCAATGAATTTTCAGCAGCTAATGAAAGATGATGATAATAATAGGCAGAATCGTAGTTATTAAGATTG
>CAYPUP010000132.1:0-6327 GCA_964413795.1 uncultured Ignavibacteriales bacterium | reverse complement strand
ACATGTTCTTTGAAGAAGGCATAGGTTCCGGAATTGTTCTCACGGCCATAAAGGATAATCTTGGTATCTTCGCCGCCAACCTCTTTCCAGTTGGTGATGGCGCCGGTATAGATCCCTTTTAACTGAGCAAAAGTTAAATTAGTCACTTTATTATTTTCGTTAAGGAAAATTGCGATACCGTCCAAAGCGACTGATATGCGATAAGGCTTAATTCCCAGCTTTTCCGCTTGCTTGTATTCTTTTTCTTTCATATCGCGGGAAGCTTCACAAATATCAGTCGTTCCATTTAACAGAGCGGCAATGCCGGTCCCAGATCCGCCGCCGGAGACCTGAATAACACTTCCGGGGTTTTGCTTCATAAACTCTTCAGCCCAGCGCTGGCCTAATCTTACCAGGGTATCTGAACCCTTAATGGTAACACTTGATCCGGCTGTAATCATGCTGGCAGCTACAAGAGCTACTAAGATTGCAAAGATTAGTTTCTTCATTTTTTTGATTCCTTCTTTTTAAAATACATTAATTTGCATTTAAACTAAACTTAAAACTTTAATTGAACATCTAATTGGAGACGATTAAAATCAATTGTCTTATCTAATTCCAGACCGGTTTCATTTATAAAATAAGTGGCGCCGAGATTGGCGTTTTTGGCTAACTGGTATGAAGCGCCGAACTCATGTCCTTTGGCATCAGTACCGCCGCCGCGGAAATCTGAATCGGTGAACATCCCCACAACAGCATCAGTTTCAACTTTGCGGTAGTTATAGCGCAAATCCCATGAACCAGCATCTTTGGCATGACCGATCTTGAAACCGAACATCCATCCGGTGTTAAGGCTATCAGCCCCACCATTAGATACGAAGTCACCAAAGATTGAGACCGGTATATCATCAAACTTATGAGTTATTTCACCAAATACCTCAACCAGCTCAAAATCGTTGGCATAGTTGCCCAAAGTGTCAAGAGTGTTACCCATACCATCTTCATTATCATAGAAAGGTGCAAAACCTTTGGCATTGACATAGTTGTAAATACTGCCACCTAAAGTAACACTTGATTTCTTTTCGTTAAGATTAAATCGCACAAAACTCTGTCCTGCTGCAATGTAAGAGTCATCAGAAGATGATCTTTCATCGACCCAGCATCCAGCGCCTGTTAAATTGATCTCCACATTATCAAGATTTTTAACTAATGTTACCGCACCACCTTCAGGATTCAAGTCAGAGTCCCAGATCAATTCGGAACTTCCCGGTGTGAAAAATGGATTTTTCATTTTACCGGCAGTAATTGTAAACCCCACTGCTTTTTCATGATGAAAAGTAAAATAAGCCAGATCCAAACGGATATCCTTGGATGAAAAGGCATCATCAAGAGTTTGGTTGGTAGAGACCGGATCATTTGAACCGGTGGCCAGTTGAATACCAATATCCATCATTTCGTTTGCCTTGGCGGAGATGCCAATTCTTGCTCTAATACGTTGACGGTGACGAGCATCATTGTCCTGTTCATCAATCATCTCATGGCGATAACGGAAATCGCCTTTAACCTTAACGGTTTCCCACCATTCGGCAGCTCTGGCAGAACCGGCAAATCCGGTTAAACTTAAAAGAACTGCAATTAATGTTACTGACAGCCCGGCTTTAATTGTGTTTCTCATTTTTTCTCCTAATTAGAAACATTCACGTTATACTAATACCATTGCTGCAACAGAACGATTTGAATGTTAAGAAAATATTAAGATCAAATTATTTTTTTATGAATTTGAAAAATGACTGAATTGACGCTAAAAATGCTGTCACTTTAACAAAGGCAGATGGATGCGGAACTTGCTCCCTTTGCCGATTTCACTGTCAACACTGACTTTTCCGCCATGAGCCAAAGCGACATGTTTGACAATAGCCAGACCCAAACCGGTACCTCCCACATCACGGGTACGAGCTTTATCGATACGATAGAAACGCTCAAAGAGGCGGGGGAGATGTTTTTTATCAATTCCCAATCCCTGATCCTCGACTGAAATTACAATCTCATTACTAAATGCAATAATATTGACTGATATTGTTGTATCCGGATCACTATATTTTATAGCATTGTCTATCAGATTGATTATCGCCTGTTCAAGCTGATGGTAATTATAATTTGCTTCAAGGTATGGATCGCATTTTAAATCAATTTTGATATTTTTAAAATTGCTGTTTATCTGGCAGGCTTGAACGGCCGACTCGAGCATGGGGTATAATTTCTCATGAGCTAATGGAATAACTCCCTGATCGGCTTCACTCTCTATTCTAGCCAGGGTCAGCAGATCGTCAACAAGGCTGTTTAAGCGGTCAGAATGATTGGCAATGATTTGCAAAAAGCGTCTTATATCTTTTGGATTATCGGGTGTGTTCACAAGCAGTGTTTCAGCTGAACCGATTATAGCAGTAATAGGTGTCTTTAATTCGTGAGAGACATTAGCGACAAAATCACGCCTGACATTCTCAAGTCTTTTTAGTCGGGTAATATCGTTGAATACAAGCACCACTCCGATCCGTTTTCCATTCGAGTCAAGCAAAGCGGTGCCATGTGCCTGGAAATATCTTTTCTTTTCAGCCGGCAGTATAAATTCCATTTCAACTTTGCCGGTGCTTTTTACGGTCTTATTTACAAATTCATGCAGTTCGGCGATACGGATAACTTCATAGATCGGCTTTAATAGAGACTGGTCCCTGTCTATCCCCATAAATTCTATTGCCGCCTGATTAATAGCTACGATATGGTCCTTGGCATCCAAAGCAATAACCCCTTCAGTCATACTGGAAAAAATTGCTTCCCGCTCATTTCTTTGATCGATGATGGTTCTGATCCGAGAGTCCAATTGCTCAGCCATTTTGTTCATGGTTGTAGAAAGGGAAGCAATTTCTGTGATATCTGAAACCGGTATTTTTGATCTCAGATTTCCCTGGGCAAACTGTTCCGCTCTGGACTGCAGTTCTTTAAGTGGGTTGGTAAAGCGTTTAAAAACAAAGATACTGATCAGGGTTGCCATTAAAGTTATTAAGAATCCGCTGATAGCCACATTGATATAAAATTTATTTAAGGAGGCTTCGATTGATGCGACCGACAACGATGTTCTTATCACGCCAATAATCCGGTCGTTTTCATATACCGGTATGGCCACATACATCAATGTTTTCTGCAGGGTATTGCTGTATCTGGTTTCCACTCCGGTTGAACCTGTGCTTGCCTTGGAAATTTCAAGGCGGTTTCTGTGGTTCTCCATTTTCATAGGGTCGTCGTCTGAGTCACCGAGCACCACGCCAAGGGTGTCTATTATAGTAATTCTGGTGCCTGAGATCTGGCCGAGTAGTTTGCATTGTTGATCTATAAATTGTCTATCACGAATTGCTATCGAATTTTTTAACTGCTGCTTAATCAGTTCGGCTCGGTTATCAAGAGTCCTGGTTAACTCCGAATAATACAGTGTCCGCATTTCATTGGAGGCATACAGGGCCGTCAGGATAAGGGAGATGACAATAATAATAAAATAATATGGATATACTTTCCAGAAAAGTTTTTGCCGGCTCATTAATTTTCCACCATTCTGTATCCAATACCTCTAACCGTTTCAACATAATCCCCGCAACTGCCCAGTTTTTTTCTCAAATTTGCTATTTGGACGTCGATAGCCCGATCGGTAATTACCTGATGTCCTTCCCTGAGTTCGTCAATCATTTGAGTTCGGCTGAAGACCCAGCCCGGACGGCGGATTAGAACCAGCAAAATCTGAAATTCGGTCAGAGTCAACTGGATGGGGTTATCCTTCACAGAGACCGTATGTTTTCCCTGATCGATTGTAATATCTCGAAAAATAATTCGAGCGGTATCATTTTTGATGTTTTCATCATCATGGCGCAAAATAGCCCGGATGCGGGCAATCAAAACTTTCGGGCTAAATGGTTTGGTGACATAATCAGTAGCCCCAATCTCCAAACCGGTAATGATATCCACATCTTCATTGCGGGCTGTCAGCATGACTATAGGAATATGATGTGTTTGTTCTTTATTTTTTAAAGCCCGGCAGACATCAAGACCGTTAAGGCCGGGGAGCATAATATCCAATAATATCAAATCAGGCATCTCTGTTAGAGCTTTTTTTAATCCTTCTTCACCAGTTTTAGCTGAGATAACATCAAATCCGTCACGGATCAGATTAAATGTGACAAATTCAACAATGTCAGTTTCGTCTTCAATTATGAGTATCTTTTTATTCCCCACCAGAACCTCATGATTATTGCGATATTATGCAAACTATGAATAAAAAATGCTACTTGTCATTTAATAATTTTTCCAACTGGTCGACCAGGTCGCTGAAGAGATTAATTGTATTGAGAATTGGTTCTGGCTGAGTCATGTCAATTCCGGCATCTTTCAGAATATCAACCGGATATTTCGAAGAGCCGGTTGAAAGGAATTTCATGTATGTATCCAGGTAGCCCTTTTCGCCATCGATAATTTTCTGCGACATCAATTCGGCTGCGGCAAAACAGGTAGCATATTGATAAACATAGTACGGAGAGTAGAAATGGGGAATAGCCATTCCCAGCATACCGCTCAGTTCATCAACGGTAAGTTCATCACCCCAGTATTTTTTGTAAATATCAGAAAAAGTATTGCGAAAATATTCTGATGAAAATGCTCCCCCCTCTTCAATATGATTATGGATAGCCAGTTCAAACTCGGCAAACATAACCTGGCGGAAAAAAGTGGTTCTGATATTTTGAATATAGAGATTGAGCAGGTACATCTTTTCCTGTGGGTCAGTCGTATTTTTCAAAAGCTGTTTCATAAGTATTGCTTCGTCACAGGTTGAAGCGACTTCAGCGGTAAAGATAGGATAATCGTGATATAGATATGGTTCGTTGCGATTGACATAATAAGACTGCATGGAATGCCCCATCTCATGAGCCAGTGTGAAGACCCAGTCGATTGACCCATTAAAGTTCAATAACAAATATGGGGGAGAAGTGTAGTTTCCGCCTGAGAAAGCACCGGAACTTTTTCCTTCGGTTTCAAAAACATCAACCCAGCCGGAATTGAGACCCTTTTTAAAATCTGTCATATAGGGTTCACCCATCGGAGCCAGTCCGTTGACAACCATTTCCATAGCCTCTTCGTAGGTATATTCTTTATTCTGGCTGGCGACAAGGGGGACATAAAGGTCATAGGGATATAATGTATCATACCCCAGGACTTTCTTTTTTAAAGCTGTCCATTTATGAAGGGGTTCAAGATTATTGTTAACTGTCTCTATCAGGTTATAGTATAACGAGGTTGGAATATTGTTATATGACAGCCGCATATCAAGACCGGTTTTATAACCCCGAGCCTTCATATAAAAGAAGTCTTTATTGATGGTAGCGCCGAGAGTGGCAGCAAGAGTATTTTGATTTTTTTCATAAGTGCCATAATACGCCTGGTGGACATCTTTTCTTACCCGTCGATTGTCTGATTTGCGGTATTTTTCATATCTTTCATTTGTGAGTACAACCAGGCTGCTGTCTTCATCGTATATTGATCCGAATGTCATATCAGCATCAGTAAGCATGGAAAAAATCTGACCTGAGGAATATGCTATCGATCCTGACAGAGCCAGTATAGCTTCTTCTTTTTGGGTGAGAATAAATTGCTGACGTTGAATTAATCTTTCAAAATAAAATTTGTATTGTTTAAGTCTTTGATTTTCAAAAATCAGTTCATCAAGTTTTTCAGATGGTATGCTCAACAGCTCCGGTTCAATATATGAAGTGGCATGGCGGATTTTTGAATTCAGAGCATCTATTCTGTCGGAGAGTTCCTGCATAGCGCTGATGCGAGTGTCTTCACTGAGTCTCAAGCCAGCATAAGTAGATAGATTGTCTGTTATAAGATTAATATCTTCATGCAGTTTGAGGCACTCGTATAAAACATCGCTGGATTCGCTTAAACGACCCTTGAAATTTTCGAGTTTCTGATAGTTATCTGATACATATTTGAAATCTTTCTCCCAGGCATCAAGATCAGGGTAAATAAGATCCAGATTCCATTTGTATTTATCATCGATATCAGCTCGCTTGGGAATTTGGTTGGACCCGGCCAGGATGGATATTGATAATACTAAAATTAATAATGTAGTAATACTAATTGATTTGATAAAAATATGATGACTTATCATCGACAATCTCCGTTAAAAAAGTTTATACAAAATCCCTGTTAATATAAATAAACAGTAGGGAGTAATAAAAGGAATAATTACTTCAGGCACAACAGATCTTAACACAATTTTTAAATATTTCTACTTGTGCTATT
>CAYPUP010000131.1:0-6377 GCA_964413795.1 uncultured Ignavibacteriales bacterium | reverse complement strand
CCACCCGTTATTACAAATTTATTAATCTTAAGTTTACATTTTCGGCCAGAGCCAGCCGAATGTCCCAGCGGTCACCAGGGCATAAATCAAGCCATCAAACATTGATTTGATAGTCGCTCCCCAATTGCGATTATACCAGATTGAGTTTTGCAGCAGGGCTATACTGTAGCCTATAAAAGCAGTGGAGCTAATGTATCGAAAGACAACCATATAATGAGCATTGGGTGGCAATGCAATTGTTGTAACATAGGCCGCGAGAATACTAACAACAATACTGTAAAAAAACCAAAGTATTAAACTGCTGGCCATATTGGGCGACCCGCTTTTCATAACGGTCATCATGGCAACCGGACCTTTGGCGAATTTATCCTGAATCTCCTTATTTTTCATTCCCCCCTTTTCACAGGCATTGGGCATAAAATAATCACCCTCGGGAATATTGAAACCCCGCAGAGCATCCATTACTTCATCCTCTTTTGGAAGCTTTTTGAAATCGCTTTTGTGGTACGGCAGCATCATATGAATGATCGAGCTGACAATAAATACAAAGACTGCTGAAAGCAAAATAGGAAGCCATAGTGACATTAAAGAAACCATGATTCACTCCTTGTTTAAAGTAACTATTAAATTTATTAAGAACTCCCAGCTGCAAATCACATATAAAGACTATTAAGGTCAATGTATAAATAATTAAAATAAGCAGTCAATAATAAAAAATATACGGGTCGTAATCGAAAAACAGCAGATATTGCCGTCTGCCAGCCACATTAAATTTAATATAGTGTAATTTAAAAGCAGTAAAATAGAATTGAACCGCCAATAGAATCTGTCAGTTTAACGGATTTTGAAGTACTATTTAATAGCGTTGAGATCGTAGTCTTTGATTTTATATAACAATGACCGGTAGCTTATGTCTAACATCTCGGCTGCTTTTCTTCGGTTCCAGTTCGTTCTGTTTAGAACCTCGGCAATCAGCTTCTTTTCTTCACCGGCGATGATTTTCCCGATTCTTGATTTCAGCGAATAGCTATCATCATTAGAAAAATCAGGAGCTTCATACGGCGTTGAGCCTGCACCTACGATACTGGCTGCCTGGCGAGAAGGGACTTTATTGTAAGCCGAAGCAATCAGATCACTGATAATCGATTCATCCCCGCGCACAACAACCTGCTTGACCATATTTTCCACCTGGCGGACATTGCCGGGCCAGGAGTAGCCCAGAAGTATATTGATAGAATCCTGCGAGATATGTTCAAAATTTTTATTATAAAGCTTGTTGTATTTTTCGATAAAGAAATCGACCAGCAGTGGAATATCCATGATGCGGTCTTTAAGCGGAGGTAACTGCAAAGTAATTTCGTTCAAACGATAAAAAAGATCGCTTCTGAAAGCCTGTTCATCGATCGCCTCTTCAAGATTTTTGTTGGTCGCACAAATAATCCTGACATCAACATGAATATTGGTAATTCCGCCAACCCGAACAAATTCCTGCTGTTCGAGAACCTGGAGGAGCTTGGATTGAAGTTCAAGAGGCATATCTCCGATTTCATCAAGAAACATTGTCCCGTGATGGGCTAGTTCAAAGCGACCCTGCTTATTTTTATGCGCTCCGGTAAAAGCTCCTTTTTCATAACCGAACAATTCGGATTCGAGGAGGTCTCTGGGAATTGCAGCGCAATTTACTTTAACAAAGGGCTTATCTTTGCGGGCGGACATCTGGTGCAATGACCGGGCAGCAATCTCTTTGCCCGTTCCCGAATCGCC
The DNA here is from genome assembly GCA_964413795.1 of uncultured Ignavibacteriales bacterium. Classification (GTDB taxonomy): domain Bacteria; phylum Zixibacteria; class MSB-5A5; order GN15; family FEB-12; genus DAOWMZ01. The sequence continues at coordinate 4,613 of CAYPUP010000131.1, read as the reverse complement.
ACGGATAAGAACGGTCAACTCGGAATCGGCAACTTGCTCAATAATATCGCGCACCTTTTGCATTTCCCGTGAATCGCCAACAAAGTTTACCCAATCGCTTTTTACATCCAGTTCGGTTTTAAGATCACGAACCTCTTTTTTGAGGCTGCTTCGCTCAAGAACGCCATTGATATGGATTTCAATTTCCTGAACATCAAAGGGCTTGTTAACAAATTCGGCCGCCCCCTGTTTAATGGAATCTACCACATAATTAGTATCCCCATGACCGGAGACCATTATTACCTCAGGACGTTCATCTAATTTATTCAGTTTTTCAAGAACTTCAATACCAGACATGCCCGGCATTTTTATATCAAGCAGAATTAGATCGGGCTTTTCGGTGGAAACCATCTGAAGACCCTCGATACCATCACGAGCCGAAACAAATTCATATTTTGCCGCCAAGCCTTCGCTTAAAATCCAGGCAACTTTGGGATCATCATCTATTACTAATATTTTTGTTTTTGGTTTTATCATAGTTAATCGCTTATTTGCCTAAATTATCGGCATTTGTGAAGGTAAATCAAGTAGGAATTACAAAATAGTTGCGGTTTTTTAGCAAAATTGTGCAGCATTAAATTGTTCCAAACGGAAAATATAGGGTAAAGGTTGTACCCTCTCCTTCTTTGGAATCGACCTTAAGAGTTCCATTATGAGCTGATATTACCCTTTCTACAATAGCCAGACCGAGTCCGGTTCCGGTATCTTTTGAGGTATAATAGCGATCAAATATCTTGGAGAGATTCTCTTTTTTTATGCCTATTCCATTGTCTATTATACGGATAGCAAGGTAATCAACTTTTTTGTGATTAGGTTTTTCGACCAGACCTTCTACTCGGAGCTTCCCTCCATTGGGCATAGAATCAATGGCGTTTAAAAAGATATTGAGCAGGGATTCCAGAATTTGATTTCTATTTACAATGCAATCCCAATTGACATCTTCAAAATCTGATTCAAAATCAATTTTTAATTTCCTCAAATCCGGACCAATTAATTCCGCTGCTCTGTCAACAACATTCCTTAGATCAAGCTTTTCAGTCTGATATTTATTAGGATTTGAGAAATCAACTAATTCACGCACAAGATCATTAAGGCGATGGATTTCATCTTCAGTTGACTTAAACAGCTCGGATTGCTCGGATATCTCAGGGTGCTTCATTCTCAATACTTGCAGGGTTCCTTTTATAGAGGTCAGTGGTTTTCTCAAATCATGTGATATTTCTGAAATCATGTTTCCCATTGTCAGCAATCTTGTTGAGTTAAGAAGCGAAAGTTCTTTTTCAAAAAGCAAAGCAGCCTGAGAAATTACCAGTTTAGCTAAAGAGATATCATCATCACTGTAGGCGCGATCATTGTCGGCTCCCAGATAAAAGAGATTAGCAAATTCCCCCTGGCGATATATGGGAATGGCCATATTGGCTCTATTTGGCTGAGGGAAATTGCTATTCTCTTTCAATTTTTGTATAAGTAGATCTGTCAGCTTATTTATATTTGAAAACTCCAAAATATCAATATCAATCGGACCAATGGTGATCTCTCCTGATGCAACTTTCTTAAGATCAATTCCTCCGCTCTCAGTAACAGGTATATCAACTTTCCCGGAAACTCCCTGGGGAAAAAGAGTTTTGCTTCCGGCATTCCAGTTGAACCAGATAGAATAATCGATGGGGAAAATTCTTTTTAGTTTATCAATAAGAACCTGGCGGAAATCATAAATAGTCTGAATACTGGGCAATTCCTGGCTTATTTCATGCAATATTTCAAACTCCACCAATCTCCGGCGGTTCTTTTCAAACTGGTAAGCATCATCAACAGCAATGGCCGCCTGGGAGGCAAAAGTGGTTAAAAGTCTGAGGTCGTTTTGAGTAAAGTTTTCACCATCCTGTTTATTAGCCAAATTAATGACACCGATAATTTTATTTTTTATTCGAAGAGGACAGCACAGCAGCGATGCCGCTCCGTATTTTTCCTTATTGATTCGTTTGAATTTTTCATCATTTTCTACATCTTCAATTACGATTGGAAGTCCGTTTTGGGCAACTGTGCCGGCAATGGATTCACCCACAGGGAGTCGGGTAGCAGCGACTATTTTTTCATCAAGCCCGATAGCTGCTTCAATAGTCAAAAATTCCCCCCGTTCATCGGTGAGCATAATTGATCCAACTTGAGCTTCGGTAACGGTTGAAGCCAGAATAATAATCTGTCGGAGTAAATCTTTCAGATTAGATGTAGACCCTATCGATTTGCCTGCTTCGTAAAGAGCATTCAATTCCCCCATACGACGCTGGAGAATAATGTTTGATAATCTTAGTTCTTCCAGAAGCTGCAACCGCGCCAGACCGGCTCTTCTCTTTTCGAGTGCCCGATTAACAGCCAGTTCCAGATGGTTGAATTCGACCGGCTTAAGAAGATAATCATAGGCACCGCTGGCAACCGCTTCGATAGCGGTATCAAGCGAGGCATAACCGGTCATAAGAATAACCGGCAGATCAGAATCTATCTCTTTGACAGCTTTAAGTACCTCAAGCCCGCTCATTTCAGGCATTTTCAGATCAGTTATAACCAGATCAATTTTTTTATCCCGAATCGCCTCAATTGCATTGGTGGAACTCTGGTAAGCTTCAACGGTGTAGCCATCACCAGTCAGCAAAGCCAAGAGGGAATCGCACATCCGCTTTTCATCATCGATTATAACTATAATTTCTGAATTCTTACTCATTGCTTATTCTGTTTCCGGAAACCGGCAATTTAATCTCAAAACAACCGCCGTCATCAGTATTTTTATATGTTATCGACCCGCCATGCCTTTTTATTATACCATAACAGACCGATAATCCCAGCCCGGTTCCCTTACCCGGTTCTTTAGTAGTATAAAATGGCTCAAAAATCCTGGGAATATTCTCGGGTTTAATTCCGAGACCGGTATCACAGAAGGTAATTATCATCTCATCCCCTTCTATTCTGATTTTTACCCTCAATTTTCCACCGGAAGGCATAGCATCACAAGCATTGATTATAATGTTCAAAAAGACCTGCTTTAAATTGTCCGCCGATCCATTGATCTTATATCCTTTGCAAATCGACTCAGAAAAAAGTTCAATACTCAGTTTTTTGAATTGCCTGTCCATCAGGAGAAGGACATTATCCATTACAGTACCAACGTCAATCGGTACCAGTTCATCTCTCACCGGACGATAAAAATCAAGCAGTTCCCTGACAATATTGGCAATCCGATCAATTTCCTGTCCGACAATATCAGCATACCCGCTCGCTTCGATATTTCTCCCCATCGCCCGCCGCACCAGAAGCATATAGTTTTTAATTATTCCGAGCGGATTATTTATTTCATGTGCAACTCGCGCCGACATTTCTCCTAAAGCGGCCAGACGCTCGGTGTTTACCAGTTGATGCTGGGCAGCTCTCAATTGTTCTGTGGCCAGCTTCTCTGCTTCATACAAGCGGGCATTTTCTATTGCCACGGCAATCTGATTGGCCAGTATTGATAAAAATTCAGAATCGTCAAGACTGAAATCATTTTTTGACATCTTATCCGAGACAAGAAGAATACCGCTAAGGCGGGTCTGGTAAATCATCGGAACCACTACACCGGGGTGAAACATAGCCAGGATTTTCTGTTCCATTTTGGTTGATATATTATCAAACAGGGTCTCTGTTACGACCGGCCGATTCAGCTTGCTTATAAATTCAGCCAATTTTCCATTACCATCGAAAAACTGGGCCGGTGATGGAAATTCCCCTGAACCCTTTCCTTTGGCCAGAATAAACTTATCTGTCCGACCATCCTCATTAAGAAAGATTGCACCTTTGGAAGCGCTAACCTGAGCTAAGGAAGTCAGGATAAAAGAATCTAAAAGGTTTTGGTAATTAAGGACTGAATTAAAATTTCGGCTTATTTCGAATACGGTATAAAGATCAAATATTTTTCGCTTAAGCTGCCGGTTGGTTCTGGTCAACTGGGTTACTCTATCATCTTTTTCATCGACGACTGGCGTTAATTTATTTATTGAAGCAGCTCTGGTATTGGAAAGGGCATTAGTGGGATTAGATTTTCCTAATGGCGATTGTTTGGTCTTCTTATTTTTATCGCTTTTTTTTGGATTATTACTCATAAGCTATTTTTTTATTAAAAAATTCACCCACCAGATAATGGGAACCAACAACTATTATAATATCGTCAATTAAACTGTTTTCCAAAACCTTAATATAAGCTGCGCGAAGGGACTTATGCCGAATAACCTCATGGCCACGCCAGTTTATTCTGCCAATTAATTCGTCAAGATCTGTTGATCGATGCGTTGCCAGTGGAACAAGATGAAAACAATCTGTAAGTTCTCCCCATAGGTCAAACATCTTTTGGTGTTCTTTGCGTTTAACTACTCCGGTAATAAGATGTACTCTCTTTTCAGGAAACCGATTTTTAAAAGATTCCACAAAGACTGCCACACCCCCGGCATTGTGGCAAACATCAAAAACAAGAGTCGGTTTTGTTTTTCTTTCAATAACCTGAAATCGTCCCGGCCAGAAAGCATTAGCCAATCCGTCACGAACTGCCT
>CAYPUP010000130.1:0-6384 GCA_964413795.1 uncultured Ignavibacteriales bacterium | reverse complement strand
AAACTAAGTTTGACTATTGAGGATGATGCTGTTCAATTTCTTGCTGCTATCGCCGATGGTGATGCCCGGCGCGGCTTGTCGCTTTTGGAAGCAGCGGCGTCTTACGTGGGGGAGAATGGGACACTGACAGCGGATATTCTTAAAGATGTGCACCAGAAAGGTACCCTTGTTTATGATAAAGACGGGGAAGAACATTACAATATAATTTCCGCTCTGCATAAATCTATCCGTAGTTCCGATGCTGATGCTTCTTTATACTGGTTAGCCCGTATGCTTGATTCCGGCGAAGAACCATTATATATCATTCGCAGGCTGATTCGTTTTGCCACCGAAGATATTGGTCTGGCTGATCCCTATGCTTTGACATTGTGTCTTAATGCCCGGGATACTTATCATTTCCTGGGCTCGCCTGAAGGTGAATTATCCATTGCTTTGGCGGTTATTTATATGGCTTGCTCCCCAAAATCAAATTCAGTTTATGAGGCTTTTGGCAAAGCTCAAAAAGATGCCAGGGAAAAAGGATCGCTGCCAGTTCCACTGCATATCAGAAATGCGCCGACCAGCCTTATGAAAGATCTCGGCTACGGCAAAGATTATAAATATGCCCATAATTATGATGATGCTCTTACTGATCAGGAGCATTTTCCGGACGAACTGATAGGCACTGAATATTACCAGCCGACAGAAAATGGGCGTGAAGCGCGTTTGGCGGAATATCTCAGGAAATATCGGGAATACAAAAAAAGCAGCAAGCCAGAGAATTAGAAAATTTAGCCTGTATTTCAGATTATTATGGGGACAATAATTAGCAACTATAAAAAAATAAGAACGTATAAAAACTGTGATACAAAACCATGCCATAGTATTGACCGGCGCCCCGGCTTCAGGAAAGACAGCCTGCATTGAAGCCTTAAAAGCCGATCGGCAATTCTCTGATTTCATATTTCTTGAGGAATTGGCCCGGAAGCTTCTGAAAAATAATCCCGAATTTCGATTTCATGCCGATGACTTCCATCGTGAAATTTACAAACAACAGATTGAGAGAGAAGACAGGATTAAAAATAAATCCTTTATTACAGACCGAGGGACATTGGATGGCTTTACTTTTTGTCCGCATTTAATTGAGGCTATAGGCACAACTATTGAGAATGAATACGAGCGATACACTGCGGTAATTCAATTAGGCACGTCAGCTTCATTAGGAAAGAAATATTATCGAACAGATGATATAAGAACCGAAACTATTGAGAAAGTTATGGAGCTGGAAGAAGCGACAAATAAAATCTGGGGGAAACACCCTAACTATAGCTTTTTGCCAGCGGAGCCTGGTATTGAAATAAAACTGCTAAAATTGAAAAAATTAGTGAATTTGTTATAGCCTAAGAAATATTATAAGTTACAGTTGACATTTTCGATATGAATTCGTCAATTATATAATTAATAAATTAAAAACCCGTAAACTTCGGGGGAGTGATGAATAAAAAGTTAACGATTGTATTAGTCTTATGGTTTTGTATGATTTCGGGCGGTGTAATTGCCGATTCTGATTTTTTAAAGCAATTTAAAAATGATTATTCCACCCTGGATCTTGATCTTCTCAACAATGATATTGAGACCGCCACTATCAAGGATTTTGTTTATCAAAAAGATGTGGCTACTTTTACCTTCAAAGAGGGAACTCTCTATCTGCTGCGTTATCTCAACAACCGTCCTACCACTGCAATATTTATGGGTCAGGGACATGCTGATATAGAGATCCCCTTACCCGCAGAAAGAAAAGGCCTTTTAAAAGTATCTGGCGACAGTCTTGTAAATGAAGATTTTGAATTGATCTTTATGCGTATAGGGGATGGTTTTGATCTGAAATTAAAAGAGAAATTCGATTTTACCGTCACCCAGCTTGACTGGAAAAATTTTACTATAACCAAAGAGAGCCAGGGGGAATTTTTCTTCAAGCCGAATATTCGCCATCCGAATGACAATTATTTCCAGCTCCTTCGTTCGATTTATGAACGCTCCGACGACGGTTATTTCTGGGCTGATTTCAATCGCTATGTCTTTTCGTTTGATCCCAACCGTCCCGAAGAAGTAGAAGTAGCCTATGAATTTCAAGGTGGGGATTTTGTAACGACCACTGCCAGCCAATTTCAGCGCCAGGAGAAAAATATTACTGAAAATTCACAGCTCTCTAATATTCAATATTGTGCTACAGCCTTATCCAAACATGGCAATGTTGTGATGGGGGGGAATGACGGTCGTCGAATTGAATCATGCGAGGGAATTCTTGAATTCGAAGTCAATGATGACAGCCTTAGATTTCTCTCTACATTTCTGCAGTATAATCTCGAACTGGACTCGATTCTTCTTGATGGACAGCAGGTTGATTTTGTCAGGCGGAAGACATTTAAATTTATTGGTGTCATTCTGCCAAAGTACTTTTATAAAGGGGATATTGTAAAATTATCTTTCTGGTACCAGGGCACCAATTTTGATCATTTTATGCCTTATCTGGAAAACCCGGCTCCCTGTCAATACAGTTTTAATTTTATTGTCCCGAAGGGGAGTAATTTTTACATGCCCGGAATGAGTGAAGTGACTGGGTTAAATAATAAGCAGGATCAGCTTACTGTTTCTTCTCCCTTGTTATTTAATAATTTCTTTTTTCATGTATATAATGGAGGAGTGGAGGATACAGTAGGGATTATTTCTGATGTTGGTTTGACTCTGAATTTTCTTCCTGTTAAACATATTAAAAAGAAAACCCCTTGTTTTATTACTCATGAAAAGTATCGCCGGTCGGTAACCGATGCCTTTAACTATTTTGCGGCACAATTCGGACCGCCGCCAAATACGTTTGTGGAATATATTGTACCGGAAGGCTTCCAAAGCATGCCCGGCCTGATAAAGGTGCCGCAGATTGCCTGTGTTAGTGAGGGGGGATGGGAAGCATTCGGTGGGATAGATCTTGTCGCCGGAAACTCGGTGGCAAGACAGTGGATGGGGTCGACTGTACGCCTTTCAACTGATCGGGAAAAGTGGTTAATGGATGTATTACCGGAATATTTGGTTCTAATGTATTTGCAATCCACCAAGGAGCCTGTTAAATATTACACCAATCTGATCAACCGTCGAGATTCCCTGTATACTGCTCGGGAACGCGACCGGGATATGCAATTAGTATCCGGACCGAGAGTTAATGCTTTTACAAACGAAGAAAATCCTTTTGATTATATACGCTCGATCCAAACCAACAAAGGGGTCTGGATAATGCATATGCTTCGATTTTTGATGTATGATCTGGATAATCAATCGGAGCAAGTCTTTATTAAGTTTCTCCGGAAGCTGTATTTAATGGTAAACAACAAACTGTTTACCAATTCTGATTTTATTGCATTATCCGAAGAATATTATGGCGGATCTTTGAGCTGGTTTTTTGATCATTGGTTTTACGGAGTTGATTTCCCCCAGTTAAAAGTTGAATATACCATTGAAAACAGGGATGGCCAGTATTTTATTCCGGTCAGTATAATGGCCGATGGGGTTGCTTTGGATTATCAAATGCCGGTTATTATGAGAGTAGCCGATAAAGAGGGCGGATCTCAATTTTTAAGAAAAGTAATTAAGTCCGGCTCAAATAATCTGGAATTGGGACCCTTTGCAAAAGAACCAAAAGAACTGATTTTTAATGAATTCTTTTCTGTTATGTCAAAAGATAACGTGAGTAAAAAGTAGAGTGATGGGTCAAACCCGTTTAGAGGGCGGCCTTGTGTCGCCCGACCATAAAACAGCGGAGACAAACCACACTGCTGCGCGTTGCTACAATAACTTAGCTGTTAAAATTTACTGCAATAGATAGATATGTGATTGATTAAAAAGCCGCCAACATAAGTTTGTGGCTTTTTTAATAATATCATTTATATTGGGGGGTATAAAGCATAGAGAATAATATTATGACAGATGAATCACAGAAAAAAATTTTAGTTAAAATTATTGAATTCGATCCGAGATATGCCGGGTATTTCCGCGAACTGAATTATGAATGGCTGAAAAAGTATTTCGAGGTAGAACCTTACGACCGAATCGTTCTGGAAAATCCGGTAAATCATATTATTAAAATGGGCGGAGTTATTTTCTTTGCTCTGGTTGATAATGAAGTAGCCGGGACCTGCGCTCTGATGAAACATGCTGAAAAAAAATATGAACTGGCCAAAATGGCTGTCACAGATAAATTCCAAAACCTGGGGATTGGACGCAAGCTGGTTGAAGCCGCTATTGAAAAATCGAAACAACTGGGGGCTGATAAATTGATTTTAGGTACCAGTAAATGTCTTAAAGCGGCTAATCATCTTTATCAGAAAATGGGGTTCGACTATTGCGGCTTAAATGAGATCGGCCCCCTGCCTTATATCCGGGAAACTGTGGTTATGAAGATGGATTTATCCTGATAGGACACCAGTTTTCAATCAAATTCAATTCAATATTATTTAATCATCATTGATATAATGATACATTTATAATGTACATATTTGTATGTATTTCAGTCGATTAAACCCTTGTTTGACCTAAAAAAATTGACAAATTCCACAATCTTGGTATATTATCCTGGTTGAATAATTATCCCTTAAATATCAGGGGATATAAAAATTAAATAGTTGTAAAACTATAACTAGGGGATGTGTTCGTGGAAGATTTGATCTATCTTGACAATGCAGCGACTTCGTGGCCCAAGCCCGATAAAGTCTATAAATTCATGATCGATTTTTACAAAGAATGCGGGGTCAATCCGGGACGAAGCGGATTTGATAAAGCGATTGAAGCCGGTAATATTCTTGAAAATCTACGCGCACGCCTAACCCGCTTTTTCGGCGGGGATGAAGATACTCCCAAAAGATTATGTTTTGGCTACAACGCTACCGATGCCCTTAATATAATTATTCAGGGAATTTTAAATTCCGGCGATCATGTCGTGACCACAAATGTAGAACACAACTCAGTTATAAGGCCAATCAATCATCTTGTTCGTGATAATGGCGTAAGGGCCACATTTGTTCCGTTTGATAGGAACGGTTTTGTTGATCCTGATGATATAGCCAAAGAGATCAAATCCAATACCAGATTAGTGATTGTCAATCACGGCTCCAATGTTTTAGGGACAGTTCAACCGGTGAAGGAAATCGGAAAAATCTGTAAAGAAAATGGAATCCTGTTTGCTATCGACGCCTCACAAACGGCCGGAATGGTTCCTATTAATATGAAAGAGATGAACGTTGATGTCCTTGCTTTTACAGGGCATAAATCTCTTATGGGTTCCACGGGAATCGGCGGGCTCTGTGTCCGCAAAGATGTCGAGATAAAATCTGTCCGCAGCGGTGGAACCGGAGTGAGATCGGCTTATCCATATCATCTCGATGAATATCCTTACCGTCTGGAATACGGCACACCTAATATGGTCGGGATAGCTTCATTATGGGCTGGGCAGGAATGGATGGATGATCGGGGACTGGAAAATATCTATGCTCATGAAATGAGGCTGGCAAAAAAACTGGTAGCCGGATTAAAAGAGATCGAAGGGGTTACCGTTTATTGCTGCGACAGCATGGAAAATCATCTCGCTACGGTTACGATGAATGTTGATGGCTACGAAGCCGGCGATGTAGGCACGATGCTTGATGTAGAATTTAGCATCGCTACCAGAACCGGGCTTCATTGTGCTCCGTTGGTGCATCAACAACTGGATCTGATAAAAATTCATGGCGGAGTCAGGTTTGCTGTAGGCCCATTTAATACCGAGGCTCATATCGACAGGGCGATTGAAGGTATTACCGAAATTGCCGAAAGAGCCAAAAAGAAAAAAGAATTAGCGGTTTAATTTTACATTTATTCTAAAAAATTTATAGTAATCACGTTAAGGGCGGCCTTGTGCCGCCTTTTTATAATTATATTCAGCGGAGACAAGCCCCGCTGATACGCGGATAAAATGGTGAGTAGCAAAATCACATAAATAGATTATTAACAAGACTTTTAGGGCTATACATTCTTTGGAAATAAAACAATATATTATAAAGAAACTCCATAAGAGTTCATAATCCCTGCAATTTCTCCCTGTAAAATTATCAAATTGAGATAAATCAAACTGATTTTCTGTCGATATATTAAAAAAGAGAAGTAATTTATTAATTCCTACCGGAAAAAATATGTCTGTTGAAGTTACCAAAAACGGGACAAGATCCCTTATTCCAGAGATTGCTGCGGAAATATTCAATAATCTTAATTCAGGGTTGATTATTTTTGGTGCTGATAATACCGTTAAGGATATCAATTTAATCGGATTAAATATTGTTAATAACGTTTATCCTGAAATTAATTCGCTTGAGCAAGCTAAAA
>CAYPUP010000129.1:0-6420 GCA_964413795.1 uncultured Ignavibacteriales bacterium | reverse complement strand
GAGCTTTTAATAATTTAGCCAGCTCGGCTGTGCTGTGTGTTCCCTTTACATTCATGCCATCATAAAGACCGCGATTGCCCTCTATTAATGAAAGTTGAGAGTCCTGAGAATGAATAATAAAAGATTTTTTTACCTCTTCATTTTCCATCAAAAAAGTATCCAAATTATAACAGACGTGCCTGGCGGCAAAACCCAGCCAGGCAGCGTCTATATAATCAGGGCCTTTTTTGAAAACACTTAGTTTTTTCCCTTTGCTTTTTAAATAAGCAGAGAGGCTTAAACTTATTAGTGTTTTACCGGAATCTCCGGATAATCCGGCGATCACCAGTCTTGGTAAATTCATACCCATTTGTCAGCCTCAAAAACTGCAATTAATCGTTGGCTGCACCTTCTCTATGCGGCAGTTCCAAAAAGCTTCCACCAAAATAGGTGTAAACCAATCTGCCTGAGTTGACTAATTCTTTTATGGCCGACTTGCAGGTTTGCTTATCGCATTCATCACCATAAATTTCAATCATAGCCTTACTCAAATCAGTCGGTTTCAGCTTTTTTTGTCCAGTCGCATCTTTTACCATCTTGAACATGGCCTCAGCAATTTCATTAACGGCCTTCATAAGAACACCTCTTTAAAAAGTTAAATGTGTTGACCGTTTAAAAGTAAGTCCGGCATGTTTGAAATCATCAATATGAACCTTCTCAAATTCAATACCGGTCATCTTGAAGAATTTCGGCCAGCCAATACGCTCAATCCATTCACCCATTCTTTCATACGGATGCGCATTCTTAGCCCAGGTATCTACCAGATTTCTGATAGCATCGGTGACTTCGGGCCAGCGCGGTGGATTGTTGGGAATAAATGGAATAGCTAATTTTGAAAACATCGGTTCATGGCGGGCATTGGAAACTTTGCCGCCGACCCAAATCGAAACACCGTCATTAAGAGGATCACTGAGTGGCATTGACGGACAAACAGTGAAGCAGTTGGCACAGAACATACAGTTATCTTCGATCACCTCAACCGAAGGATTCCCTCCAATTGTTGCCGGTCTAATAGCTGCCGTAGGACAGGCTGCCACTACACTGGGAATTTCACATTGCTTTTTAAGAGTTTCATGATTTACTCTTGGTGGACGGCGGTGAATACCGAGAATAGCAATATCAGAACAGTGTACTGCACCACACATATTCAGACAGCATGCCAGAGCAATACGTAATTTGCCCGGAAGCTTTCTTTCAACAAAATATTCATGGAGATCATCCATGACGCATTTCACGATACCGGAAGCATCCGTTGCCGCAGAGTGGCAGTGGACCCATCCCTGAGTGTGGACAATACTGGTAATGGAATTGCCAATACCACCGACAGGATGGCCTATTGCGGCTAAATCTTTGATAAGAGCATCGATATGTGAATCGTTGTCCATCAGAAATTCAACATTATGACGGCTGGTAAAACGGAGATGCCCCCCGCAATATTTATCAGCCAGATCACAATACATTCTGATTTTATCAATACTGAGCAGACGGGGCGAGGCTGCTCTCACCGTAAAAAGTTTGTCGCCTGTTTCGGAAACGTGAACCATAACACCCGGTTTCAGGATTTCATGATATTTCCATTTTCCATAATTGGCTTTAATAACCGGGGGCAAAAATTTCTCATAATGTGGCGGCCCATAATCTGTGCGCCTATCTTGTACTTCTGCCATATTAACCTCTATTTCTTAAACTTATTATTTTCTGTTATTGTAAATTTCTATCAGCTCTCTTCTTCCTCTTCACCATCATCTTCTTCATAATAATCTTCATAGAAGATATATGGATTTTCACGAGGATGAGCTACCATTTCAGGGACAATATCAATTTCACATGCTTCAAGGAAATTGCCCAGGCCGACACGCTGGATAAATTCACCCACACGCTCACGAGCTTTCCCTTCTTCACACCAGAGATCCCAGATCCGCTCGACCATCTCCTTTATTTCAGTGTAAGGAGGTTCTATTTTCATAAAGGGAACGATAACCGATGAAAGAAGTGCTCCTTCAACGATTGGGGCTTTTGATCCGAGAAGAATGGTTGCACCGCGATCTTTACCCGGACGAAGAGCTTTGGGCATAACATTTATGCAGTGCATACAATGGACACAGTAAGAATCCTCAATTGAGATTTCTTTTCCATCAAAGTCCATACATTTAGCCGGACAATTGCCGACCACATCGCGCATGATATTCATTCCCTTAGCAGCGTATTCTTTTACAGCTTTCTGATCAATCTGAATTTCATCGCGCCAGGTGCCAATAATTGACATATCCGAACGAGCAATTGAAGCTACACAATCATTAGGACAACCAGACATTTTGAATTTAAATTTATATGGAAAAGCCGGACGGTGCAGTTCATCCTGGAAAGTGTTAGTCAGATCATGTGTGAGAGCCATCGTATCATAACAGGCCCATTCACAACGAGACATCCCACAACAGCAACTGGGTGTACGAACATCAGATCCGGAACCGCCCAAATCAAAATCAATTTTCCCTAATTCTTCAAACACCGGCTCCAATTCCTCAGTCCTGGTCCCTAATAAAATGATATCCCCTGTAGAACCATGCATATTAGTTAAACCAGATCCATGTTTTTCCCAAATGTCGCATATTTTTCTAAGGACATCAGAAGTATAATACCAACCACATGGCTGGTTGAAACGCATAGTGTGGAAATGCGAGACACCAGGGTATTTTTCCGGTAAATCGGTATATCTACCGATAACACCGCCACCATAACCCATGACGCCGACAATACCGCCATGTTTCCAGTGGCCAATTTTTTCTTCATAAGATTGTTCTAAAAGACCAAGCAGATCTTTTGACATCGGACTCCGTTTAGCCGCCATCTTGATTTCTTTGATAAAACTCGGCCATGGCCCCTTTTCAAGTTCATCAAGCATTGGGGTTTTGGGTAATGCATCAGCCATTGTAACTCCTAATTCTACTGGTCATTATTTACCAGTCTTTATCCATATCTTAAAGAATTATTTTATATTCATTATTCAAGAAAATGTAATTCATTTAATCTTATGTATGGTCATCATTTAAAACAAAACCAATTTTGTTATTTTTTTCACTAACTCAATTATGTATTTAAATATAAACGGCAATTTAGTCAAGGATTATTTGTGAAAAAATTCATTATCTTTATATTTTCATTAATTTATATCGGACATTTTGCGTATTGTTTTACTTATTTTTAAGTATTTATATAACAATGCTTTAAGTTATAGCTATTACGGCAATTATGGCGAAATGAACTAAGAAGACAAAATTAGCGATTTTTTAAAGATCTATCAATCTTCCAAAGTTATACATTTTTTATCGGATTAGTAATAAAATACCTAAAAAAAAAGAACCCCCCGATATACGAGAGGTTCTATTTTTCCAAAATAATATAAATTTTACATATCTTTGTATGGATTTGGTCCGACTCTCTCCATAACTTCAAGGAAATCATCAAAAATACCGGGGATTTTGTCGTAATCTGTTATCGCCAATTCATGTACCTCGACTCTTTCCTCTTCCAAAACCAACTGTTTTAGTTTTTCACGGACATTATCCATACGATATGCGGCTAATTCTGAACCTTTCACAAAGTGACACTGATAATCATCACCTTTTTTACAGCCAATCAGAATGACACCGTCAAAACCACTGGCCAGAGCATCACTGATCCAGACCGTATTCATAGATCCCAGGCATCGCAGCGGTATAATACGAATCATAGCATTGTATTTTTTATGCTGCATGGCTGAAATATCAACTGCCGGAAGAGCATCATTTTCACAAATGAAGACCAATATTCTTGGTTTTTCATCAAATTCATCGGGCATCGAAATCGATTTGATAATCTGCGAAACCATATTGATGCTATAATCCTTAAAGGAAATAATGCGCTCAGGACAAGCTCCCATACAGATACCGCAACGACGACAGCGGAAAGGATTAGGCTTTGGGGTCCCCTTCTCATCTTCATCAAGCACTCCAAACGGGCATTCTTCAGTACAACGTTTACATTGGGTGCATCGTTGGAGGAAGAAATCAGGGAAACTGGCATCACCGGAACGCGGGTGAACCGCCACGCCTCGAGCAACTGATTCAACAGCCTGAATGGCCTTTAAAGCTGCACCATAAGCATCGTTTATAGCAGAGCCAAAGTCCATCGGAGCTCTTACAGCACCAGCCGCATAGATACCGGTCCGGCGGGTTTCATACGGGAAGCAAATAAAATGGGAATCAGGGAAACCATACTTAAAGGTTGGCAAATCTGTCCCCTGGCGATAGGTAAGGTTAAGAATTCTGGCTCCTATTTCAGCTCCGGCAGCCGCTTTTTTGCCATCCTCAGTTTTACCCTCTTCCGGTTTTTCTTCGACGACGTCACCTTCCACTGGCTCGGCCACAACTCCAGCATCTTCAACCTTGGTCGTTGGAACCATACCGGTTGCCAACACAACCATATCAGCTTTAATACAGATATCATCGCCAAGCAATGTTTCGGACACATCTATTTTAAGCTGGCCATCATTCTCCTTGGTGACGTTTTTCAGTTCACCCTTAGTGAAAAAGACAGCATCATCGTTTTGAACAGCGGCATAGAATTGTTCAAACTGCTGAGGGGAGCGGACATCTTTATAAATCACGTATATTTTGGTATCAGGATACATTTCACGAACGTACATAACTTGTTTTAGCGAAACCCGACAGCAGACTGCGGAACAATATGGAAGATGATCCTGATCCCGGGAACCGGCACATTGTAAAAAGACAATACTTTCAACCGGTTTTCCATTTGAAGGGCGTTTGATCTCCCCTTTTTGGTACATATCTTCAAGTTCAATATTGGTTACCACATCAGGTGATACACCATAACCCCATTTTCCCAATTTGTTGGTATCATACGGTTTCCAGCCACTGGCCAGAATTATCGAACCGACTTTAAGTGATTCCTGGGTACCATTTTGGAGAGTAACATCAAAAAGTCCCGGTTGACCGGCAGTCTTCTTAACAACCGTGGAGGTATGAACGGTAATGTTAGCATTCGATGTGACAGATTTAATAAGATCGTCTTTTCCAATTTCTACAGGAGTTTCATAAGGTGGCTGTTTGGGGAATGTTTTTGAGAATTTATTAGCCCAGCCGCCCAATTCGGCCTCTTTTTCCACAAGGTGGACTTTATAACCGGCATCTGCTGCAGCTTTGGCAGCCGTCATACCGGCCATACCACCTCCAACAACCATAATATCTTTGCTGGTTTCTTCGATATGCGGTTCTGGAATTTCAGTATTAGTTACTTTGGAGATACCCATATTGATGTAGTCATCTGCCAGTGTTTGGGTATCTTCATCGTTTGGTTCATGAGAATATGTTACATATTCACGCAGAGCAACCCGTTCGGTCATCACTTCATGGCCGAAATCGAATAGTTCCGGGAAATACCTGTTAGAACAGGCAGCAATAACAACACGGTTTAAGCCTTCACTGGCGATATCATCTTTGATAAATTTGATACCATCTTCGTTACAGAGAGTATCATGGATTTTACAGACAGCAACTTTCCCTTTATGTTCTTCAATCAACTTATCACAATCAAGGGAGCTGCCGATATCGCAACCTTTACATATATAAAGACCAATTTTTTTATCCATGACTTACCTCTTCCCTCCGGCGATGATTGCTTTAAGAGCTGCCCCGGTGGCATCCTGAACTGTTGCTGAAACTTCAAATGGACGCAGAGCCGTTCCGGTTCCGATGACCCCCTTGCCACCATTGTTGACAATAAATCCGAAATCATCCAGAGTCGTTTCAAGAGGAGGCTTATCATCAAGAGAATTAGGCACCATACCAATTGCGAGAACAGCCATATCGACTTCGGTTTTTGTAATTTCTCCGGTCAGAGTATTTTCTGCTTCCAGAATAAGGTTTTGATTTTCGGGATTTTCTTTTATCGATCCCACTTTGCCGCGATGGAAATGCAGTTTCTGGTCAGCCTGCATTTTAACATAAAAATCTTCCAACCGGCCGGGTGAGCGGACATCGATATAATACATGTGTATTTCAGCATCGGGATAACGCTCTCTGATATAGGTCGCTTGTTTCATTGAGGCCAGACAGCAAACAGCCGAGCAGTACGGCAGATGGTTTACATCACGTGAACCCGCACATTGTACAAAACCTATTTTGGTAATCTCTTTTTGATCGGAGAGGCGAACTACCTTCCCGCCAAATGGTCCGGTTTTTGAAGCCATTCTCTCCATCATTACATTGGTTACGACATTTGGATATTTGCCAAATCCAAGATTATCTATCTTCGAGGCATCATATGGTTTCCATCCGGTAGCCCAAACAATGGCGCCAACCTTGGCTTTGATCATACGTG
>CAYPUP010000128.1:0-6472 GCA_964413795.1 uncultured Ignavibacteriales bacterium | reverse complement strand
GGGTACCGTTTGCGTTGGGTAAAAAGTGGCTAAGCCACTTACCACAAATCGACCGGGAACATGATTTCTATATATGATGTCTTTTGAGGGAGGATACAGAGATTATAGATCACCGTATCGGTATCAGGAATATAAATCGCTTTCAAGGTATGGTTGCCGATAGGGAGATTTATAAATGAAAAATTTCCGGACTTATTTGGATTTACAATCGTATCTTTTAACCCGCCAACTCCATCGGGATATGTCAGAGTCAACTGAATAGAATCCATATAAACACTTCCGGGCATAGTTCGGGCGGCATCCATAACGATACCATTAATATTATTATTGAGAAGTGCGGCTGATGAGGCTGCGAATATTTTATCGATAAAAGTCCCCGATCCGGTCGAGCGAATAAGAGTGTCATTATAAGTATAATTTGCTCCCCAGGCATCGGTGGTATGCTCGGTACCGGAGGTTCCCCCATCTATATAGGGGCCGTTCCAGGTGGAGTAGCCGCTTGTATTTGTATAAAGTACGGTAAGGTTTGCGGGTAAAGCTCCTATGTCGCCTACATAGCCAAAGTTGCTCCTGATGCCATTGGTTCTGATTTCGGGATTTCCGGTTATGGCCAGAGCAAGTTGATTGAGTTCCTGTTTAGTCTGCTCATACCGGGCGTCTTCTATAGTCTCGCTCATCTGACGAGTAGCCACGGTGGCAATTACACCTATGATAATTATTATTATCACTAACTCTACCAGAGTAAAGCCTCGATTATTTATTTTATTCCAATTCATCCTTATTCCTTTAATTAGTATAATAGACTTCCACATAGACCTGAGTACAGCGAACTCTTCTCAGATAAACACCAACTTCCAGATTATCAATTTCTGCCCATGTCCAGGCTGAAGATGATGAAGGGTTTGTAGTATATGTTGTAGAATAAGTCGAGAAAGAGCTTTCGGGATTTTCTTCACTGCCGTCATAGTTGTTGCCATTGGTTCTTATTCGGGTAAATATTCTTCCGCTGGAGTTTGTCTCTTCACAACTTATATAAATCACAAGACTATCGATCGTCCCAGAGCCGGTGGAATGATTTTCAATTTGATATGTATCCGAATAAAAACTGCTGGAAGTTTCATATACATTTGATGATAAACCGTCAGCGGTAGCTTCATCGACACATTCCCAGTTATTTGAGCAGCCTGATGAGGTCAAGTCTGTACATGCGCCGCTCCCGTTGGGGCGAAGAGTTTCCATGCCTGTTGCTCCGCCGCTTCCGGTAACAGACCAATAATTTCCTGAGAGATTATAATTTGTATAGAATTCCGAGTTAGGCGTTATTGAGACAAACCTTCTGGTGGTATCGTTTAACGGTTCATAAATAATTTCAAGCAAATGATTCCCTATCGCTATGGAATCAAAGGTGAAATATCCGCCCGCATCAGGGGTTATTGATAATATACTTATCGAACCGGAACCATCAGGGATTGTCAGAAGTACCTGAATAGAATCATTATAATCCGATCCGGGGGGGGTTCCATCCAGATCGAAAATATTTCCTGATACCTGATTATAAAGAAGATCGCCGGCTGAAGGGGCAATTCTGCGGATAATATTTGTACCTGAACCTACGGAAGTGATAGTGGCATTTACACCATTGTAAACATATAGGTTGCCCCAGGCATCTTTGCTGTAATCATCGGTTATCTGGGAGAATTTATTGGTAAAATAGGGGCCATTCCAGGTTGTAAAACCGCCGGGATTGGTTATCAAATCAGTTAATGAATTGGGCAAAGCCCCAATATCGCCGACAAAGCCAAAATCAGAACGAACGTTATTATTATTGAGGTCAGGATCTCCGACTATTGATTTCGCCAGGATATCCATCTCTTTTTTGGTCTGCTCAACCTTGACAGTATCACTGATATTGGTTATGGAATTAAGAGCGGTGGATACCAGAATACCCATGATAACAATTACCAGAATTACTTCTACCAGCGTGAATCCACTATTATTTTTGTTTATTTTTTTCATAATAAATAATTCTAAGTATGCTAATAAGTATAAAACACATCTACCCATACCTGTGTACAGCGGGCTCTTCTCAGCCGAGTACCTGCCTGCAAATCATCGATTTCAGACCAGGTCCAGAGGGAATTTGTTCTGGGATTATTAATATATGTGGTTGAATAGTCGTTGTATGATCCGCTGCCGGGGTTTTCCAGCACCCCGTTATAGTTTCTGCTGTTTGTTCGAATCCGTGTCTGAACACGTCCACTGGAATTAGTCTCCATACAACTAATATAAACTATCACACTATCAATTGTTCCGGATCCAACGGTGTGGTTTTCCATCTCATAAAGGTCAATTCTATAATTGTTTTCTGTTCGGTAAACATAACCAGCATCGCCGTTGTTGACAGCTTCATTGGTACATTCCCAATTATTTGTACAGCCGCTGTTATTCAGTTGTGTCTGAGAGCCGGGACCTACAGGTCGTAATGTCTCGATCCCGGTTCCGCCGCCGCCACCCCCTCCGGTAGAGAAATATGATGATCCAAAGTTGAAAGTAACGGCATTGCTTTTATGTCTTGGTAAAATTGTAAGATATCGTGTCAGAGTATCATTCTCAGGACTGTAAATTATTTCCATTTGATGCTGTCCGACCGGAAGTGAATCCAAAGTGAAATTTCCATCAGAAGCCGGATTGTAGATTTTGGTTACCAGACTGCCGCCGCCATTGGGAATTGTTATTTCTATCTCAATTGAATCTTTATAAATTAGTCCCGGCAGTGAATCCTGACTGTCTTTTATAACGCCGTTAAATGAATTCAATAAATAATCAGACGGAGCATCGGCAATCTTTTTGGTTATAGTAGGGCCGCTGCCCGTTGAAGTGATTGTAATACCGCCGGTATAGTTATAAGGTTGGTTCCATTCATCATATTTTAAACCTACCGTATCCTGAGCAATCCCGGTTGTGATATATGGGCCATCCCAGGTCGACCAACCATTGGTGTTGCTATACAACTCCTGAAGAGATGAAGGAAAAGCTCCGTTGTCTCCGACAAATCCAAAATCTGATCTCACCCCGGTATTGGCGATATCCGGGTTTCCAACTATAGCTTGGGCCAGTTTATCCATTTCCTTGTTGGTTGTAACCCGGCGGTTGTCATCGACAACAGTGTCCATCGACTGCATCGCCAGTGACAGGATTATTCCAATCACTACGATAGCTACTAACAACTCAATAAGGCTGAAGCCGCTTATATTTTGTAATATTTTCTTCATAATAAAATAACGCTATGTGTTTTAATAGGTATAGTACACTTCCACCCATACCTGGGTACAACGGCCTCTTCTTAAATAAACTCCTATTTCAAGATCGTCGATTTCGGACCATGTCCAGGCTGATAAGGTTGAGGGGTTGGTTGTATATGTAGTAGAATAATCGGCATAAGATGAACCAGGGTTTTCTGAATTTCCGGTATAATTATTCCCATGGGTTCTGATACATGTCAGGACCCTTCCACTGGAACTGGTCTCCTGACAACTGATATAAACAATCACACTGTCAATGTCACCGGTACCGGTTGAGTGATTCTGAGCCTCATAAAGATCGGTTCCATAACTGCTGGAAGTAAGAGTAACATAAGATGAATTACCGTCATTGGATGTTTCATCAACGCATTGCCAATTATTGGAACAGCCATTAGATGAAAGGTCATCAGAATTACCCTGTCCACTGGGGCGAAGCGTTTCGACACCTGAACCACCACCAGCTCCACCAGAAATAGTATTTCCCCAGACATCATCATTATATTGAATTTCGGCATAATATTCCTGACCGGTGTTGACCGGTACTTTTCTGGTAAGGGTATCATTTACTGGCAGATAAACATATTTCAAGGTATGAATTCCTATCGGAATAGAATCATACTGAACCAGTCCGTCAGCTTCGGGATAGGCTATCTTAGTCGTAATCCCACCAAGGCCATTTGGATAATATATGAGAAATTTAACCGAATCCTTAAAATCAGTACCGGGCGGATTGTTATCAATATCTGTTATTAACAGATTTACTTTATTATACAGAAGATCATCAGAAGCGTTAGCAAGTTTACGGGTAATAGCTGTACCTGAACCATTGGAAGTAATTGTAACTCCTCCACTATACACTAAAGTTTTTCCCCAGGCATCGTTGTCATATTCGGAATCGCCCGAACCGGTCGAAAAATCATCTTTGATATATGGTCCATGCCAGGTACTGTAACCTCCCGGATTGACAACCAGATTGCCCAGTGTTGCTGGAAGACTGCCAACATCACCTACATATCCATAATCGGATCTGATACCTCCGGAAATAAGTTCCGGATTTCCGGTAATGGCATATCCGAGTTTCTCAAGATGGGCTTTCGTCTGTTCGGTTTTAGCTATTTCGTCCACATTTTTAAGGGAACTGACCGCAACTGAGGCAATAATTCCGAGGATTATTATTACCACTAATATTTCAACCAGCGAATAGCCGGAATTCTGCTTTCTGCTTAACAATTGCAATCTCTCCGATAAATTTTTATCCATTAACGGCTTGTCTTAATGTTATCGGCTAATATGAGGATCAATTTATCTCCCCGGAAACATAGATAAAGCAGGAAAAAAGGCCTATTTATCGTTAAAAAGGGCTGTCTTTAAAAATAATTAACCTTATTTTTGAACTATTATAACAAATCCACGTTTAAAGAGGAGAAAATGGCTTCATTTGGAAAAAATTACCTAAAAGTCAATTTTTTTGTGGACTATGTGAATCTTTATTAGTATCATAGGTGTTCTAAATAGTGGATATGTTAAATTTGTATTTTATTTATTGTTCAATTATCGTTTTGAAGGAAATGCAGTATGAGACTTTCAAGAAAATCTGACTATGCTTTAAGAGCTGTCAGGCACATTTCGAACCTGCCAACCGGCAAATTAGGATCAATCAACTCTATCTCAGAAGCTGAATCAGTACCAAGAGAATTTTTAGCTAAGATTCTCAAAGACTTAACCCGCGCTGGAATCCTGGTTTCATATCAGGGAGTAACGGGTGGATATCGTATGGCTGATGCACCAAAAAATGTAACCTTTCTGAATGTTATCGAAGCCATCGACGGTCCCATCCACCTGAATCTCTGTACCGAAGGCTGCCAGTGCGACCAATTTAAAAGTTGTGATATGAAGTCTTTCTGGGAAGTGCAGGAAGTCTCTTTTAAAAAGGCTCTTGGCAAACAGAATTTCGCTAAGTACAAAACTAAAAAGCACGTAAAAAAATAATCAGTTCTTATGTTATAATTATTAATAGGGGTTGTTTTGCAGCCCCTTTTTTTATTATATTCCTTATAGATAAGCATAGCATGATCTGAATTACAGGGCAGGTAATTGTTGGCGCTGGTTCATTCAGAGGCTGATGCATGGTTGTGATAAAGGAGTTTAAAATGCTGGATTATGAAGATAAACATTATAAAAAAGCAAAAGTAGGTTTGGCGGAAATGCTCAAAGGTGGTGTCATCATGGATGTCACCAACGAGGTCCAGGCCAAAATTGCCCAGGACTGCGGGGCGGTAGCAGTAATGGCTCTGGAAAGAGTTCCTTCTGATATCAGAGCCGATGGGGGTGTTGCCCGAATGGCTGATCCTGATGTTATCGAACGAATCAAGAAAATCGTAACTATTCCGGTAATGGCTAAATGCCGTATAGGGCATATTGCTGAAGCCAGAATTCTCGAAGCTCTCGAAGTCGATTTTATCGATGAATCCGAAGTCCTCACCCCGGCTGATTACAGCAATCATGTCAATAAATGGAAATTCAAAATTCCGTTTGTTTGCGGCTGCCGCAATTTGGGCGAGGCGCTCCGCCGCATATCCGAAGGGGCAGCGATGATCCGCACCAAAGGGGAAGCCGGAACCGGTGATGTCTCACACGCGGTGCGCCATTTAAGAGAGATTACTGCTGTTATGAGAGCCTTGACCGTTTTACCGGAAGATGAATTATACACAGTCGCCAAGGATTATCAGGTGCCGATTGATTTGGTACTAAAAGTAGCCAAGACCGGAAAACTTCCGGTGCCAAATTTTGCCGCCGGCGGTATTGCCACTCCGGCTGATGCCGCATTATGCATGATGCTTGGAGCGGAAGCGGTTTTTGTCGGGTCAGGAATTTTCAAATCTGACAATCCGGAGAAACGCGGTAAAGCGATTGTTGATGCCACTACACATTATCAGGACGCCATGAAAGTAGCCGATGCTTCCCGCGGATTGGGCGAAGCGATGAAAGGCATCTCCGCCGAGAGCATACCCGATGAGGAATTGCTGCAGACACGGTAGGTGAGAAGATATAGTCACTTTTATTATATCCGCGTAGAGTGGGGGCTTGTCTCCCACGTGCAAGCGGCGGAGATAAACCCCGCCTCTACGCGAGGTTGAGTAAAAATAGAGTCATAATGTGTGTGACCGGCA
>CAYPUP010000127.1:0-6478 GCA_964413795.1 uncultured Ignavibacteriales bacterium | reverse complement strand
GTGACAGACTGACAAGATTGGGAATTTGAAAAATCGAACCCTTCGGCATAATATCTTTTCTACTAACTAAGATTCACATACCTGTTTCTGGGCAGGTTTGCCTTTAAACCTGCCATCATACAAAAATAAACAGGTAATACCTGAGGCGGATCCGAAAATGGATCCACCCTACTAATTAATATTTACTTCCGTTATAAGATAAGACTGACAATGCTCGTTTCAAGTTTGAACTGTATCTATTTATCTGTTCCAGACAATATTGCCACTCCCCCATAGTAGCCTTAATACAAAACAATACACAGTCTCTGCTAACCCACCTAATCCTTTGACAAACAATCAATTAGAGTGGCAAGACCGCCCGGCATTGGTGTTGCTTTAATAGTGTTCCAAAGAAAGAAACCATAATGAAAAGGTGGAGAGATATGTTCGGGAATAAGCTACTTTCAACTTTGATAACTGTATTATTGATAATTACTGCCTCGGCTGTTCAGGCCCAGGAATCAGCAACAGTGCAGGCTGTGGCTACAGTACTTTCCGCCCTGACAGTTACCGGCAGCAATGATCTTAATTTCGGCAACGTCACCCCGGGTACACCTAAAGCAATAGATAAAACCAATGTCGGCAATGCCGGTGAATGGACCATTTCCGGCTCTGCCGGTGCTGAAGTCCAGATTGATTTTACTTTGCCGGATTCTTTGAGATCGGCCACGGCCGCTATGGATATCCTCTTCCTGTCAACGGATGCCTCCTATGAAGACGGCACCGGTGGCGGTCAGGCCAGTCCGGCTGGTACTCTAAATCCAGGAAGCACCAATACTCAGAATCTAAATGCTGCCAATGGAAGCATGACAATCTGGATCGGTGGTCAGGTTGATCCTGCGGTAAGTCAACCAGGAGGGAGCTATAGCGGGGATATCGAAGTCACCATTACATTGACCGGTAATTAGTATTTAGAAAACTGTTCAATATTGCGTCAGGAAAAACCCACAAGGTGGGTTGACAGAATTTGATTTTACGGTATACTATAGCAGTAGAAACATTACTGCATAGAGTACCGTATGAAGTCATTTTATAAATTTATTATTTTTACGATCTGTCTTCTGACAGGCTTGTTTTCTTTGCCTGATCTTCTGGCTGATGACAGGTGCCTATCCCGGACCGGAAGAATTACGGCTCATGCTTTTGTCAATAATCCAGTTGGTATTGTAAACATCTCTCAAAATGAAATAAATAGAGAATCCCTGACTCTGCGAGTCCCTGAAGAGAAAACGGTCGGGATCTCCATTAATAATTCTTATGAGTGTTATACATCAGATTCATCCGTCTCATTAATCTCGCTGGAAAATTTAATGAATAGTTATCAATTCGATAATAAACCCTGCACTCTGACTATTTTCTTCCCCTATCAATGACCATAATTTTAATTGACTGCCATAGACAAACTGACATCATTATGACTAACAATCTTATGGAGTTTGGTTTTGAATCGATTTCAGGTTATAAAAATTATCATTATTCTGATAATAGCCACCATGCTGCCTTTGTTTGCTGCTGATGAAAGCGTTACTGTTAACAGCAATCTTACTTTCGGAACCATGTTTCCCGGCATTCCCAAAACAGTAGATAAAAGTTCAACCGCTGCCGCCGAGTTTAGTATTGGTGGAGATGCCGGCGCTGAAGTTACTATTGATTTCACCCTGCCAGCCTATTTATCATCCGGGGCAAACAACATGCAGATTATATTTTACTCCGATGGCTGTGCTATCGATTCCAACCCTACTCCGAATCAATCCAGCCCGACATATGATGACCTTAATCCATGGCAAACTTTGACGTATGACCTTGGCTCAAGCGGGCTTACGATCTGGATCGGGGGAAAAGCCATTCCCGGTGTAAGGCAAGCAGCCGGGACTTATACAGCCGATATTATACTCACGGTTCAGTACACGGGACTATAGTTTATAAGCCATTCCATTTTCTCTGTTCAATTTTCAGACAACCTATGTATCCATGATAAATATTTGCTCAAAATCTATAATCAAAATATATGAATATGGCGATTTAGAGAATCATAGAACAATTTTCGAACAACTTTTTGTACGAGTAAAAAAAATGAATAGTAAACATATTTTGGAGGATGACATGAAATTCAGTAGAATTCGCAATCAATTCTCAGTAGTATTAACCATTCTCTGCCTCCTCGTTATTGGGGTAGGAAATGGTTTTGCCCAGCAGGCTGTAACAGGTTCAGCTGATGGTACCGTATTGGCAGCTATTACTCTTGCTGCTACCGAAAACCTGGAATTTGGTAATATCTTTCAAGGCGTTCCTAAAACAGTAGCAAGAACCGCAACCGGTGCAGATACAACGGCAGCAATCTTTTCTGTTACCGGTCAGCCAGAAGCCGGCGTTACAGCTCAGTTGGTATTACCGGAATATCTGTCAAGCACAGGCGGCGCTCAGATGTTAATTTCATTTAGTACCACCGACATGGCTATTGATACTTCCAACAGTAAGACTCCAGCTTCAGTAGTAGCTGGTGATGGCTGGGTTGATCAGAATCCAAGATCATTTCCTGCTGCAATGCAGATTGGTGGAGCCCCTGCAACAGCCACTACATTAATCTTCCTTGGCGGTAAAGTCACTCCCTCACTTTATCAGCCGGCCGGAACTTATACTGGCGATATTATTTTATCAGTTTCTTACAACGGAAATTGATCGAAGGATTGATCAATTATCTTGAAAAGGAGAGTTTTTCGGCTCTCCTTTTTTTATTGTTTACAATAACCTATGTATTTTGAATGTCAACTCAATCGTTCAAAATGAAACAAATCCATTAAAATCCTGGCTCAATCCTTAAAATAATCTGCTAACTCGTTGATATTCAATACCCTTTTTTATCAAATTAGCTGTTAAATTTTTGCACAATCTGACGATTAAATTATTAGAGAAAACGAAATGTTCCATTTTTAAACAGTGAAGTTTAGTGGATATGAAAAAAATAATTAAGCTTAGAATCGGACTCGTAATTTTTGGATTGTTAACATTATCAATTATGTTAACGACAGTCTCAACAGCCTTTGCTCAGGAAGTAGCAGTCGGTTCTGCTACTGCCACTGTGCTGACGGCCTTAACCGTAACTTCCAGCAGCGGGATTACCTTCGGAAATGTTTATCAGGGAGTTGCCAAGACAATTGACAACACCGACGCTGATGCCGGTATTTTTAAGGTTACCGGTCAAGTCGATGCCGGCATTTCGCTTTATTTTCAGATGCCGGAGTATTTGGCCCTGTCAGATGGAAGCTCCCGGATGACCATTTCTTTCAATTCAACCGACTGCTCGGTGGATACTACTGGTGCGGACAGCCCGACGACAATGAATGGCACCAAAGGTTGGCTTGATACAGATCCCCGCAATCTTCCGGGGGCGGTACAAATCGGAAGCAGCGGAACCAGTATTTATCTTGGAAGTAAAGTAACACCATCAATTTATCAGGCTGCCGGCAATTACAGCGGTGATATTATTCTGACTGTCAGCTATAACGGAAACTAAAAAAATTGTTTTTTTGCGGTATTGAAATTCATAGGATTGAATTAAGCAAATGTTAAGATCAGCGGAGCTTAAGATGAATTCTGTTAAAAGGATAAGAATTTTATTTGTTATTTCAATAATGAGTATGCTCCTTTTATCTGGAATTGATAGAGCCCTCGGCCAGGGGGTTGGCGTCGGCTCGGCTTCGGCATCTATCGTAACGCCTCTCTCTGTAACAGCCGATACCCCTCTGAAATTTGGCCATGTATCGCCGGGCGTACCCAAAAAAGTTAACCGAACCGCAGTTGGAATTGATACTACCGCCGCTATATTTTCTGTTTCCGGCGAGAATCTGGCCGGCATATCCATTCAATTTATTTTACCGGCGTATATGTATAACAGTTCCGGCGATCAGATGCAGATAATTTTTGCCAATGACGATTGCACGATAGATTCATTAGCCGGTACGCCGGATTCGCCTGGAGCGGGCGCCTGGGTGGGTGAAAATCCATATAGCCTTCCCTCTGCAAATATCGGCGCTGCCAATGGAAGCACCAGTATCTATTTGGGTGGAAAAATTATTCCTTCGATGCAGCAGGCAGCCGGATCGTACAGTGCGGATATTTTGATTAGTGTAGCTTATGACGGAACATGATGTTTATCGGGACATGATGTCCACTAGGATTTATAAACGGAGAAAAAAATGAAAAGCCGTATGAGTAAATTTTTCAACAAGGCATTATCAATTAAAAGTGCAGTAGTACTGTTTTCACTTATTTTTATATTCATACTTAAAGCCGGCGCTGGGGTTATGGTAGCTCCCACGGTTGTCTTTCTTTCTGACCAAAAAAGAACTGATCGAATTATCGTCCAGAATCCCTCCGATAAGCCGGCTGAAGTTACTATTCGCTTTTCCTTTGGACTCCCCCTGACCGACAGCCTTGGAAATGTAAAAGTGGAACTTCAGGACTCTTTGATAACCGATCCTAAATCGGCTACTGACTGGATTCAAGCTTTTCCCAGAAAGGTAATCGTTCCTGCTCTCGGTTCACAGACTATAAGATTAGTAGCTCGCCCCCCGCAGGATCTTCCCGATGGCGAGTACTGGACGCGAATTGTAGTTTCATCCAAAGAGGGTGAACAGGCAACTTTGGCAAACGAAAACCCCGACGGAATTTCGACCCAATTAAATTTGATAATGCAGATGGCTATAATGATAAAGTATCGTACCGGTGAACTAGTTTCAGAAATTGAATTAGTGGACGCCAAAGCCAGCAGCAATGATGATCAGATTGCTGTTTTGCTCGATTTGAATAATAAAGGTAATGTTTCATATATGGGAATTCTCGAAGGCCGATTGGTTGACGCCGATGGCAAAGAAATAAGCACCAACAAAGTAAATCTGGCGGTCTATCGCGATATGCGGCGGCGTCTGGATTTTATCAGGCCGGGCGAAGAATTCAAATCGCCATATAAAGTAGAACTGTTTATTACACCGGACGGAAGAAATGATGTTCCCCCGGAAGATATGGTTAAAGGGAATAAAATATCCTATTCAGTTGTAGTTGAATAGTAGATATTTTTTTAGCACACATTAATAAAGATATTATTATGACCCGTTCTGTAAAACACACGGCTGTTTTCTGGCTTGTTATCTTCTTTCTTCAATTTATAGTTGCAGAAATTTCTTTGTCCGCAACTGTAGATCAGGTCTTCGAGGAGATACCGGTCAACTTTCGGGTCAGGCATCTGCTTAACAAAGATATCTTCGTGCAGTACGACGGTGAACATATTTACCTGCCGCTTATTGAGATATTTAACCAGCTTGATTTGAAAATAGATGCGGATTTAAAGAACAAACGATTCAAAGGTTTTGTAATCTCATCGAAAAATAAATATGATATTGATCTGGAAAATTTAAAAGTAGAATATTCCGATGGCAAATTACAACTCGCACCAGATCAATTTGTTCTGACAACAACC
Organism: uncultured Ignavibacteriales bacterium; assembly: GCA_964413795.1. GTDB lineage: Bacteria > Zixibacteria > MSB-5A5 > GN15 > FEB-12 > DAOWMZ01. Next base: position 963 of record CAYPUP010000127.1, on the reverse strand, counting down.
GATCTGTATCTCAGAACAGATTTATATGAAACCCTTTTCGGCATCCCGATCCAATTTAATTTTTCCGAATTGCAGGTCACTTTCCCTCTCAACGAAGATTTTCCAGCTTATCAAAAATTAAAAAGATCCCTCGAGCACAAGCACCTCAAAAAAGAAGAGGCGGCTCTCAAAGATGTAAAGCGCCTTCCCTATAAACGATCATTACTGGCCGGTGGAGTTCTCGACTGGAGCCTCTCGGCCAGCCCGGTTGGTGATGGCACCAATTATTTTGGGTTTAACCTGGGGAGTATGCTTCTTGGGGGTGATCTGACCATTAATGGAACCGGTAATTCACAGACAGGTTTTAACGAAGATCAGCTCCGATATCGCTGGCACTATTATTTTGACTGGTCTCCTTATTTGTCACAGGCAGAAATCGGCGATGTCTATACCGGCGGCATTCTCTCCCGGAGTTTGCGGGGGGGTATGATCACCAATAAGCCGCAAACCAGCCGAACCTATTTCAGAACTATCCGCGTGGAAGGACAACCCGGACCGGATTGGGAAGTGGAATTATATCTTGATCGTAACCTGGTTGACTATACCCACACCGATCAATCCGGCTCTTATGAATTCCTGGTGGATATAAATTACGGAGCCTCATTAATCACGCTTAAAATGTACGGCCCCAATGGAGAGATTAAAACCGAAGAGCAATATGTGCGTGTTCCCTATAATATTATTCCAAAAAATTCTATTGAATATACTGTTACTTTTGGCGAGGGGCAGAGCCGGTCGTTAAATCGTAATTATGCCCAGGCTGTTGCATATTACGGCTTGACGAATAAACTAACGGTTGGTGTTGCAGGTGACGCTCCTGTAGATCAAATTGATGATGAACCTTTTTCATTTGCCGGTAATGCCACATATCAGTTGTTCGGCAATATGACCGTCGTCGAGAACGTGATGATGGGCCTGCATATC
>CAYPUP010000126.1:0-6486 GCA_964413795.1 uncultured Ignavibacteriales bacterium | reverse complement strand
TCGCCACCGAGGTTCACGACACAATCTATATCAATCAATTTATCAGCATTAATTATACCACTTTGCGGTTCCCAGAATGTTTCATTGTCATTAAGAGGCTTTCGCCTCACTAATGTCATTACATTATGATTATTGGCAATAAAAGCTCCGATCAAAGCTTTGCCTATTAAACCCGACGCACCTGCTATAACAATATTCATTTCAATTTATCTTTATTACAATTCATATTTATGATAATATGCCAAAATGAATCTCAAAGGCAAACATAATAAGCGAACCCCCTGAAAATCTCAGGGGGTTATTACGGATGGATGTCAATGGAGGTGGATAGAGGGCATTAATTATCGGTTAATGCAACCGGTTCAGATGGTGAAGGGAGCGTTTTCTTTAACACCTTCACCACCGGACCGGTCTTTTTAAGAAGCCCCTCCCGTGCTGTTCCCACAAACAGGCTTTTTTCATTTATCCCAAGAGAAGAGGCGGCATAGCTGCTAAGTTTATCTATCACTTTAAATTCTTCATTAAAAAATGATGCTACCCCTTTTTCAGTACCAATATAGACTATCCAATTTGACGCATCTATGGCTCTGATATCATCTGACGGGAGTCCATCTTCGGTTGTGAATGTTTTCCAGCTGCCCCCGTTGTAGCTGTAGAGAGCGTTCGACGTCCCCACATAAAGATGACCATGATTGAAATCAAGAGCCTGAACATAATCGAAAATAGTGGTGTCGCGTCGAAGAAAACGCCGATTGAACTCTCTGCCGTCCCATTTATAAAGCCCCTGGCCATCAGTTCCCACCCAAAGACCATCGGATGAAGTCGTAATGGCCGATACTTTGATATCGTCAAACAGGACTTCATGTCCGAATATTGAATTTGCATGCAGGCCGCATTCGGTCCCAATTACCAGGCGATATTCGTAGGGGCATAAACCTGTTATAATACCGGTAAGCTGCAAATCGACCGGCTCCAGAATTTTCTCTTTGACTTTATAAAGTCCATTCCCTCCGACATACACATCACCAAGATAAAAGGCCAGAGCGTTCAAACCTTCATCGGATTCTACAACATAGTTATCATTTGTCATGAGATCATAAACCATGACCCCTTCCTCAAAAGTGGAATACACTTTTGGGCCGACAATTAAGATATCAGTAATCTCTGAACCATTAGGTGTGAATAGATCCTTTTCGACAGAATCAACCAGCTCTTTTACTTTTTCTGACGAAGCCAGAATTACTTCACTTTCAAATTCTGGTTGTTCATTTACAACTGTCGCATCAAAATCATTTGCAATTGAGGAATTATTCTCCCCTTTTGTTTCATCAGTGCAACCGATGCTTCCCAAAGCAAGCATCAGGACTGCGACTAACATAATCATCGTCATTTCAACTTTTTTCATCTTGTCCTCCTTTTTAAGGTTTTTGTCTGTTTATTTTGTATTATTACAATTACTGTGCCATGTTTCGTAACGTATTGTCTTACAACAACATCGAACACTGCATCAGGTAAGACGGACTTTGCTTGTGTGGTTTTTTTGACACAGTTATTGCTATTGAATTAAATAATTGTTATCTTTCAATGAGTTATTTGTGTCAGCGATGACACACCGAATGCCGAATTATCTTATATGGACTTTTGTAGTTTACGAGCTGTAAAAGCATTGAGGACAGTTTATGAAATCAGTTATTTTTATTATTCTTATTTTCTTAGAAATGTATAGCTCTGCCATCGGTGTTGATAATATATTCGAAAGCTCCATATTACAATTTAATTTCAATCGATTTTATTTCCCTGCCGGATCTGAGTCATTAGTTTATAAAGACTGCAAATTCGTAATCCTGCATGAAGCTGATACTGTTTATACTGGTTGCATACAAGCTTCGTTTTTAGGAGTATCTTACAGCTACCCAATCGATTCACTAAGCGACACGCTTCAGATTGAAAATTATAAAGCAGTCATTCATCCGGTTATAATTGATAGTCTCGCAGAGATTAAAATTGGTTATACCAGTCCTTATCAAATATCATTTGGAGGTATGCCTGAATCAAATGAGCAAATTAAGTATTCTCTATATGAAAATAATTTTGAGATGATCTTAGATTTTGAATCGGGTGATCTTGATGCCTTCTATAGTTATTCGAGATATTCCAATAATTTGGACAACAAACATACTTTCCCCTTTGCAGCGCCCTACTATATCGCAATTATTCCCAATCCAGCTTTATCGATTAACAGAAACGCCTTTTTAACAACATCCTTGTACTACCGTTATGATCCCTATTTAATGCCTATTCTATTTGAGGGTGATCAATGCAAAACTGTAAATTGTTTGACAAATAGTGACGCGGATTGCAATAGATATTATCCCTATGATCCATATCGAGGGCAGACCTTAATAAAACAATATAACCCCCGGCCAAAGTCGATTACCATTGGGATAACCGATCGGTCAATAAGCAAAACGGCTGAATACTATGCAGATATTTTATCCCGAGACAAAATCAGAACAGCAATTGAAAATAAAAGCGGCCGATCAGATTTCTCTCTTGCACCGATTCCGTTTGATAATAATAAGATTACGAGTCTTAAATATATTCACAATATTTTATGCTCTGATACACTCTCTGGCATTGATATGAATGAAAACATAAATATAGTTGGTGATTATATCACCTCAGCGATGAAAGCCACAGACACCCTGATAAAAATACATTACCTCCATCTTGCAGAGACTGCCCTCTGGGACGAGATCGGCGTCTTTCCCCTTTACCAACCAGCAATATTCTTGACTACTCATAATAACATTGCCGGATATGCTACCGATAGTACCGGCTATATTGATCAAAAGAAATTTTACAAAATAATATTACCTGAGCCTTTCAGGGAGGTTAACCCATGACCTTTACCTCTCGGATAAGACTCTTTCTATTATTAGTAGCCACTCTTCCTCCTTTGGCAATAATACTGGTAATTAATCTATATACTGACAGCCAAATCAGACAAACAGACAGAAAATCGGCTACTGCGAGTATGCAGCTCTTTAAGCAATACAACGAAAGCTATCAGGATAATTTAAAATACGATGTTCAGAAAATATTTGATTCCCCGGTTATCAAAAGAGTAAAAACCCTGGCTAAATCCAATCGTGTTTCGCAAATAGATTTGGGTAATGATCCAATTGTTATGGATTTTATGGAGATCATTGACAGCGGATATAATGTTATCGCCAGTTACCATCGCCCCGGTTTAAATGGACGAGTTATCAATAACAATTTTGAATTATTAAAAACGCCATTCGAACAGCAGCCTTTTGGATCTATTGAATATGATATTAACGGCAGACATACAGCCTACACTTTACTTGTCCCTATTGATAGTAATCTTTATCTATACTGCGGTAAATATATTGGTCAAAGCTTTATCGATCTGATAAGTAAAATGACTAATGCCGAAGTTCAAATTACTGTTGACGATTCAATCTCGGAAAAAACCGCCAATATGAAACCGGGAATTTTATATCAGGAAGGCAGCAAGCTGCAGTCATTGTTAGTCGGGGGTGAATTATTTGATTTCAATATCGAAGCTTATTTTCATAGTACTACGGATAAACCATCATATAAATACTTGATTTGGTTATCTGGACTTGTAGCGTTTGGTTCTGTTATTCTTGCAATTGTTCTGGGTATGTTGATTACCGGCAAGGCTAAAAAAGAGATAGAAAACCTTTCTCGGGCGGCAGAACGAATTTCAACTGGTGACTTTTCCAAACCGGTCATGGCTTATGAAGAAGGAGAATTTTCCCAGCTGGCTGATGCCTTCACTGATATGACCTTGAAGTTAAAGAAAATACAAAGAGATTTAGCTACTACAGAAAAAATTGCTGCCTGGCAGATAATGGGACGCAAAGTCGCCCACGAAATCAAAAATCCTCTCACTCCCATTGCAGTCAGTATTGATGATCTTCGTCGCTCATATCAGGAAAAACTTGATAATTTTCCTGATATCCTTCTCGAAACAACCGGTACCATAAAAACAGAAATTGTTCGTTTGACAAAACTGCTTGATCAGTTTGTCAAGTTTGCCCGCATGAATCCACCAGTGATTGCTAAAACATCGTTTAGGAAAATTATATCTGATATAGAGACGCTTTACAGAAATAATATTGACTCAAAGCAACTCATTATTAAAAACGGTCTTATAAATGACATTGTGAATCTTGATCCTGAAATGATAACCCAGACTCTAATCAATTTGATAAAGAACAGCTTTGAGACTGGCAGCGAAACGATAGTTACGATGGAAATTACTTATGACGACAACAAACTGAATATATATATCACCGACAACGGTCCCGGTTTCCCGGAAGAGATATTAAAACATGACTTGCAGCCCTATCTATCGAATAAAAAAGATGGTTCAGGATTGGGCCTGGTTATCTGCCAGCGGATCATCAATGATCATGGTGGAATATTTGAAATAATCAATGCTGAAAACGGAGGAGCTGGAATCAGAATAATAATTCCTCAACAATATGGCTAAAATATTAATAATTGATGATGAAGAAAATATCCTCAAATCCCTCAAATCAGCCTTGGACCGACGCCAGCATGAAGCCGATACCGCAGCCTCTTACGCCGAAGGACTTGAGAAATCAAAATCTCCGTTTGATATAATTTTTCTCGATATCATGTTAGGTGATGGCAACGGGATTGATCTGCTTAAGCACATTCTCTCAAGAAACCGCCAACAGATAATTGTGATGATCTCCGGTCATGCCGATATAGATATGGCTGTGAGTGCAATCAGAGCCGGGGCGTATGATTTTATTGAAAAGCCGGTCTCGCTTGACCGGGTTCTGGTAACAATCAGCAATGCCACTAAAACCAATAAGTTGCGTTCAGAAAAAGGACGCCTGTCAGATCTTATTTATGGGGAATTTATTGGAGCATCAAAACCGGTCGTTGAATTAAAAGAAAATATCGCCCGCTCTGCCTCGAGAGCCAGTCGATTTCTGATCCTCGGTGAAAACGGAACCGGCAAAGAACTTGTTGCAAATATGATTCACAGAGCCGGAAGTAAATGCGATGGTTCATTTGTCACGGTAAATTGTGCCGCTCTTCCATCGGAACTGGTCGAATCGGAATTATTCGGCCATGTCAAGGGAGCTTTTACCGGAGCACACGCCAATCGTAACGGTAAATTTCTTGAAGCTGATCATGGTTCGATATTTCTCGATGAAATCAGCGAGATGCCCCTCGAAGCTCAGGCTAAGGTTCTCAGGGCAATTGAGACCAAACAAATTTCTCCGGTTGGAAGCGACAAGTCTATACCTGTTGACTGTAATATTATTGCAGCCTCCAATCGAGACTTAGAAAAAATGATTGAAGAAAACAAATTTCGGCAGGATTTATATTACCGACTTAATGTCGTCTTGCTTCACCTTCCAGCCCTAAGAGAAAGAATTTCAGATTTGGGGCTTCTTTGCACTTATTTTTTAAACAAATTCGCTTACGAAACAGGCAATAATCATAAAACAATGAATTCAGAAGCTATGGATTTTTTGCGATCATATAATTTTCCCGGCAATGTTCGCGAATTAAAAAACATAATGGAACGGCTGAATATTTATTGTGATAATCCAGTAATTAATCTAAAAGATATTAAACCCCTTCTCCCACACAGCGTAAATATAACAAGCAAATCACTTAAGGAAGCCGTTTCTAATTTTGAACAGGATTACATCAAAAGTATCATTGATCAAAATGAAGGAAATATGTCATCCACCGCCCGCCAATTAGGGATTGAAAGATCACATCTTTACAAAAAAATTAATAAATTTAAGAAGAAATAAAAACAGGACTAATTATCTATTGTGATTAAATCATTATAATACATAATATTACATTTTGTAGGTTGCAATTTTCTGCATATATATGGCTCAATACTGCGCATTTTTTGAACAATCTTCAAAATAATAAAAATCGACCGAAGAAATCCGATTTACAAGTGAATGAATAGCAACACCTTGCAACATTTTTCGCATTTCATTGTTATGAAATTTTATTCAGGCAGAAAAATTGCTAATTGTTCTATGTATTAATATAGCTAATATTACTTAAATAGGATTGGAAGGATATCATTTATGAGAAAACTGACAACATTGACCCTACTTGTCGGCTTAATAGTGGTCATGTCAGGCACTGTTAATGCTGGAATTTGGACATTTACTCCTGACCCGGCCGACTTCTTTGATCTTGACCATCGATGGGCTTATACGTGGGGCATGGAATGGGCTCAGTATGAAGAAGTTACAGAAGTTACTCTCACTTTCAAAAACATCCAGGATTATGTAGTTGAACCGAATGATATTCTTTATATGAGGTTATTCGATGATGCTCCTCTGGGAGTTACTCAGTACTGGGACGACCAGGAGACTGGTGATTATTTTGAAGGTCAGGGAGTCTTTGTTGATTCCTGGA
>CAYPUP010000125.1:0-6532 GCA_964413795.1 uncultured Ignavibacteriales bacterium | reverse complement strand
TTCATCAGTATAAGCCCAGTATTCTATTACCAATTGATCGGTACCAGTTGTTGCATCAGGAATTACCGTTGGTATCAGAATAACGGTATCTCTAACACCTGGATCTTGTGCAAAAGCCGGTGATGTGCTGATAGCAAGTAACACTATCAGTGACAAAATAATTCTCAACTTCATAGTTCCTCTCCATATCTTAAGAATGTTTAAAAAATTTAGTTTTCTATTATTAACTTCATTATTTATCAGCATAATATTTTCGAAAAGTAATTTTGAACCCCTCTGCTATTTTATCCGACACTAGGGTCGTTTTGAAAGTTTTATTAAAATTATTATAAAAAACGATTTTCAAATTAAATCTACCATTCAGGTCATTAAAAAACAAACTTCAACTCTTTAAAAATAAGGTATACTCAAATTCTCCGTCACATTAAGATAAACAAATATATTGCCCAATTTTCAGTTAAAACCAATCCGGGAACTTTGTTAATGTTTATTGTTCCTACTCAACCCCTGGCTTGACCAATTGGGAGAGTTTAAAATTCTGTACAATCATATATACAGAAAGCTTTTTCTTAAGACCAAGAGAAATATATGCCGAACGAGCTAAAAGTCAAGGAATTTACTTCTTTTTCTGACTATTTAGCAGATTAGAGCCTGATTATTTAGGATTTTTTTTTATACCATAAGCCGCACAGGGTTAGTACTATTATTGATCCGCTGATATCAGCTAATAAATCCCACAATTCTGATTGCCTTCCTGGTATAAAATGCTGAAAGATTTCATCCGTAAGTGCAAAAAAAGACAGAAAAAGTGCAGAAATTAGCAAAGTCTGTTTGAGTGTTATTCTTGGTGATACATTATAAATGGATCGAAATATTAAAAAGGCAAAAATTGCATATTCCATAAAGTGAATAATTTTATCAAAGGCTATAATATTGACCCGTGAAATTTTCAGGTTAGAAATCGATGAAACAGCAATTATTCCGGCAGCATATAAAATGGCTGGAAGATGGTATTTAACAATTTTTAAAATTGTCGATTCTGAGTTTGTTTTAGTATGCATATTCATCCTTAAGAAATCTATTATATAAGGTCAAGTAAAAGAAATAAATGAAATGATTAAGATAGAAACGCAATTTGTTTCTATTTATCAATTAAAACATATTATTTGTATGACTTTTTTTGTGGATATGCCATCCAGATTATTTTAACTTGGGTTTATTATGGCAGTCAATTATAAAGATTATGATAGCAGTACGTATAAGCTCTTGTTTGCCTTTGTATCGGTATTGATACTGTTGTTTGGGGGAACTATTGGGTTTATGGTTTTGGAGTCGATGGATTACCTTGATGCCCTTTATATGACTGTTATTACGTTATCGACGGTAGGTTTTGGAGAAGTAAAACCACTGCATCCTTTTGGACGCGGGTTTGTTATTTTATTGATATTGCTGGGTATGGGGGTGATGGCTTATATGGCTTCAGTGATGGGACAGATTGTTATTTATGGCCAGTTGAGTAAGATGTTAGGAAGGAGAAAAATGGAAAAAGGATTAAGAAATATTTCCGGACATTATATTATTGCTGGTTATGGCCGCGTTGGCCGTCAGGTTGCAGAGGAATTTAAAAAGAAAAAAGTTAAATTTGTAGTAATTGAGATTGATGAAAATGCCCTTAATAAACTTGCCGAAGAAGGGATAATGTATATTAAAGGGACAGCAACCGAAGATGATGTCTTGCGTTTGGCTGGGATAGAAACAGCTAAAACATTAATTTCAACCCTTCCCGAAGAAGCCCAGAACGTCTATTTGACTTTAACTGCCCGCGATATGAATCCCAAGTTGAACATAATTGCTCGAGCTGATTTTGATGATGGTGAAAAAAAACTAATGAGAGCCGGGGCTAATCATGTGGTGTCGCCTCATGTTCTCGGCGGACAGAGAATGGCGCTGGCCTCGCTTCGACCAAATGTGGTCGATTTTTTGCATACCACTTCATTAGGCGATGGGGAATTAATTATTGAAGAAATTGCAATTCCCGAATCAAGCCATCTGGCAGGTAAAACTCTGGTGGAATCAAAATTAAAACAGGATTACGGCATAAATATTATCGGGATGAAAAAGAAAAGCTCCCACCTCACTATTTCTCCCGGGCCAAATACAATAATGGAAGCGAATGATATATTGGTTATAATAGGTTCATCGGAAAGTTTGGAAAGATTGAGTTCCGAACTGTAATTTATTAAAGTGGCTTATATTCATTTTTTACAAAAAATTAGTTTATATCCTTTTCATTGCAAGTTATCTTAATATCGTTATGTTTGATTTAGTGATAAAAACAATAAATGATTATAGCTTACTTTCTACCGGAGATAAAGTGCTGGCGGCATTATCGGGTGGACCTGATTCTGTTGCTCTGCTTATGATTCTTTACAAACTTAAGGATGAACTGAAAATTTCTCTTGAGTCCCTGCATGTAAATCATATGATAAGATCCGATGATTCTGATAAAGATGAAAATTTCTGTCGAGTTTTATGTGAAAAATTAAATATTCCAATAACGGTAATTAATGAAGATATCCCGGTTCGGGCAGAAAGAGAAAAAAGAGGATTGGAAGAGACGGCTCGGAATTTTCGTTATAAGGTTTTAAATGACTTCGCTGAAAATAGGGGATTCAATAAAATTGCTGTGGGGCATCATGCTGATGATCAGGTTGAAACAATACTTTTTAGAATTTTCAGGGGAACCGGCAGAACCGGATTTGTCGGGATGCCTATAAAACGCGATAAAATAATCAGACCTCTTCTGCATGTTGCAAAAAAGGATATTATTAAGTTTTTGAATGAAAAAAAGATTGAATTCTGTCAAGATTTCTCCAACGAGGATAATAATTTTACCAGAAATTATATAAGGAACAGCCTTTTAAAAGACATTCGCGAAAATATCAATTCTTCGGTAGACTCAAATCTTTTAAATCTTGCTGACACAATAATGGAAGAAGACCGGTTTCTTGAATCGATTGTGAATGAAAAAGTAAAAGAATCGGTTTCAAAATCTCCTGGTGGAAAAATAGAACTTGCCCTTGAGCTATTTTGCGGTTATGATATATGGTTGCGTCGCCGTCTGTTAAGATATTGTCTGTCAGCGATTTCCGCCGATGGTCTGGGGCCGGATAAATTAGTTGTGGACCGATTAGATTTTGCCTGTCGTACCTTTCAAAAAGGAATTTCACTACCGGGCAATATCCAGGCTGCATGCTCCGGTTCAAAGATGATATTCTATCGTCCGGGTAATTTTATTAAATCCAGAGAATTCATACTCGGACAGCAATTGGAGGTTTCGGAATTAAATATCAATGTTTTTGGGCAGGAATTAAAATTCAAGCCAGAACTTTTAATTAAAAAACGATTTTCATCTGTGGTTGTGATTGATTCTGATAAAGTATACCTCCCCTTTGAGATCAGAGGGATTAAGAATGGAGATAGATTTCAACCGCTTGGGATGGAAGGGACAAAAACAGCAGGAAGTTTTCTTGCTGATAGGAAAATTGATCCTCTTTATCGAAATGAAGTGCCGGTTCTTGTTGATAAAAGAGGATTAATATGGTTGATTGGGTATGAGATTGCAGATAGAGTAAAGGTGGACTCAACAACGAGGAAGGTTATAAAACTTGAATCTAATGAGCGAAAAACAGATCAAAAGAAGACCATTTGAGTTGCTCCTGGATCAGGAGAAGATTGCCCAAAGGATCGCGGAACTGGGCGATGAAATAACTCGAGATTATAAGGATAAAAAACCATTACTGATTGGTATTTTAAAAGGCTGTGTTGTCTTTATGTCAGACCTGATGAGAGAAATTAATCTTCCGATTGAGATGGATTTTGTTTCAGCCGCTTCTTATCGTGAAGGCACAAAGCAAAATAAAGATATATTTCTCAATGGTCGTCTTTCAATTCCGATCAAAGGAAGGGATGTCCTTATCGTGGAGGGAATAGTCGATTCCGGGCGGACAATTAATTCAATTCAGACAGAATTAAAGAAGCTGGAACCGGCATCGATTGCAATTGTTACTCTTATTGATAAACCGGCCAGTCACCGTTGGAAGCTTGATATCAAATATAAAGGCTTTTCTATCGGAAATGAATTTGTGATTGGGTATGGCCTTGATAACGCTCAAAATTACCGCAACCTCCCTTTTATAGGGAAAATGGTTGAGGAGTGAACCAAAAATTTATTGGCAATCGTGAATATTAAAACGAAAAAGATGTATAAATGATAGAAGAAGTTACCTTTTAATATGGAGTATTAGTGTCAAAATTTAATAATAAAAACCCACTCAGACCTCGCTCGGATAAGGAAAACAAGCAAAACGAGCCGGGAGGATTCAGAGCCCAGGGGAGAACCCTGATCTTCTGGATTGCTTTAATTCTGGTAATGGTAATCGGTTGGACCTATATCAGTGATTTTAGTGAAACTAAAGCAGAAATCACCTATACCGAATTTATAACCCAAATTGACCAGGATAATGTTACGGAAGTCTCTTTTAAAGATCAGGAAATTGAAGGGGTACTAAAGGAAGCCCGCTCTTTTGAATCAAGCAAAACCGGCGATACTTTCAGTAAATTCAAAACCCGTATTCCCTTCCCGGATATTAATTATGAATTGGTAAACAGGCTCGAAGCAAAAGGGATTAAAATCAATGCTGAAACCGAGAGCCCTCTCTTATCTTATCTGCTTGCCGCTGCTCCGTGGGTAATATTGATTTTTATATGGTTATTTTTTATCCGACAAATGCAATCAGGCGGCGGTCCCAAGGGGCTGTTTTCCTTTGGCAAGAGCAAAGCCAAGCTTTTGTCTGATGAACGCCCCAAAGTTACTTTTAAGGATGTCGCCGGAGCGGAAGAGGCTAAAATTGAACTGGGAGAAATAATTGATTTTCTCAGAGAACCGGGAAAATTCCAAAAATTGGGGGGTAAAATCCCCAAAGGAGCACTTCTTCTTGGTGCTCCCGGAACAGGCAAAACATTGCTGGCACGAGCAATTGCCGGAGAAGCCGGAGTTCCGTTTTTCTCCATGTCCGGTTCTGATTTTGTTGAGATGTTTGTAGGTGTGGGCGCCAGCCGGGTTCGTGATCTGTTTGAACAGGGAAAGCGCAATGCCCCTTGTATTATTTTTATAGATGAGATTGATGCGGTCGGCAGGCATCGCGGCGCCGGTTTAGGTGGAGGACACGATGAACGGGAACAGACTCTGAATCAGTTGTTGGTCGAGATGGATGGCTTTGAATCAAACGAAGGTGTTATTATGATCGCTGCCACCAACAGGCCTGATGTCCTTGATCCGGCTCTACTTCGCCCGGGAAGATTTGATCGTCAGATTGTCGTTCCAGCTCCTGATGTAAGGGGTAGAGAAGGAATCCTTGAAGTTCATTCCCGCAAAATCAAAATGGATGAGGGTGTTGATTTGAAAGTTGTTGCCCGAGGGACTCCCGGAATGACTGGAGCTGATCTGGCTAATATTGTCAACGAAGCGGCTCTGTTGGCATCAAGAAAAGATCGGGATGCGGTCATGATGGAAGATTTTGAAGAGGCCAAAGATAAAGAAATGATGGGCTCGGCCAGGAAGTCGATGGTTATCACTGATGAAGAAAAAGAGATTATTGCTTATCATGAAGCCGGGCATACTCTCGTAGCTAAAAATCTGCCCAAAGCTGATCCTATTTATAAAGTATCTATTATCCCTCGCGGAATGGCCCTTGGCGTAACCCAGTCGCTGCCGGTTGATGAACGCCATACTCATAACAAGGAATATCTTGAGGCCACTCTTACTGTATTGATGGGCGGTCGAGTAGCTGAATTGATTGTATTTAACCAGTTGGATACTGGAGCCGGTAATGATTTGGAACGTGCCACAAAATTAGCTCGTAAAATGGTCTGTAATTGGGGTATGTCTGAAAAGCTTGGGCCGGTTACTTTAGGCCGCACCGATGAGCATATCTTCCTGGCTAGGGAGATGTCTCAACCGAAGGATCATTCCGAAGCGACTTCGGAATTAATAGACAATGAAATCAGAGCTATAATTGAAAATGCTGAAAAACATGCTAATGATATTTTAACTGTCAATGTTGACAATCTCCACAAATTAGCTAAAGCCTTGCTTGAAAAAGAGATTATTGACAGCAATGAAGTTGATATTATAATCGGTCGGTCATCCGGCGATATAGAACCAATTAGTACTCCAACTCCAACCCCAGCCCCCGAAGGTTAGATCGTGCCCTTTGATAGGAAGAAAATTGCCGAAGGGGTAAAGCTCATTCTTGAAGGGATCGGAGAAGATCTTTCCCGTGAAGGGTTAGTGCGGACCCCTGAAAGAATGGTCGAGTATTTTGAAGAAGTGTTAGCTGGATATGACAGTGATCCGGCCGCTGAGTTAAGAAAATATACTACAAGCAATAAAGATGAGATGATTATTTTAAAAGACATCTCGTTTTATTCCTTATGCGAGCATCATCTTCTCCCGTTTTTTGGAAAAGTA
>CAYPUP010000124.1:0-6553 GCA_964413795.1 uncultured Ignavibacteriales bacterium | reverse complement strand
CAAATTACAATGATGTTCTTACACCTATTTTTATATTTTTACCGGACAATACTGAGTTTAATTATAAAATAAGTAGCTTATAAAATTAAATAATTATTTTATAAATTAGTTTACGTAACAATGTTACCTAAAATAGATATGAGGCTTGTTTTTCACAAGCTATTAAGAGATATTAGCCGCTAAAAGAAGACATATTGATTTAGATATGAGGACAGTATCATGAATAAAAATCTTGATAAAGATATGATGTGGGGAATTTTAGAAGATTTTGCCAAAAACTGGCTGGCCCATGACGGCCTCTGGTTTCAGGCGGTAGAAAAACATTACGGTATTGATAAAGCCATCGAACTTGATACCGAAGCCTGGGAGAAATTTACCGTTATTGAAGCCAAACGAATAATGAATCGCCACAATATTCCCGAGAACAGCGGCTTGGAGGGATTAAAAAAAGCATTGGGATTCCGGTTGTATGCTTTTCTGAATGTCCAGGAAATCCGCAATGAGACTGAAAATTCATTCGAGTTCGTGATGGTTGACTGTCGGGTGCAATCGGCTCGTAGAAGAAAAGGGATGGAGCTATTTCCGTGCAAGTCGGTCGGGATTGTCGAGTATAAAGGTTTCGCCAAAACAATCGATCAGAGAATTAAGACTGAGTGTATTCAATGTCCCCCGGATAAAGCTTCCGGTGATGAATTTTATTGCGGTTGGAGATTTTCTATCTGATTAATCCTCAGATTCATTTTCATCCGGGTCATAATCTTTGTCAACTTTGGGTGTAACCCGAACGCTCTCTTCGGTGATGATAAATTTTTCAAGCATCTTCATTTGCTCCGGTTCAAGCCTCTTCTTTTTATAAATCTCTTTCATCAGGGCACGGGCATCAAGGGCAAAAAAATCATCCAAGCCCAATTCTCTTGCTAAATATGAGAGACTGGCAAAATCATCGGGGCTTTTAGTTTTTGTGATGAATTTATCTTCGATCTTATGGCTTATCTGAACCGATCCCCCATGCCCTTCGAATTTTGACTGATCGAGGTCCCGGGCAAGCATATCGAGGTCATTTTTGAGAGCATCTATCTCAGCCTTAAGAGTTTTGGACTGAATATATTTATCGATCAACTCAGTTGCTTTATCAAAAGCAAGTCTCTGTTTATCAACGCTTTCACTTGTTACATCATCCTCAATAAATATCTTATGCCTTTTTGCCGGACATAATTGAAAATAATCACAATAACTACAAAGAGGACTCTCTTTGGCGGGAAAATTGTCAAATTTAACAGCATCCTGAATAGCAAATATTTCCTGCTTGATATCTTCAACAAGAATATCCAATCTATCTGGTGTAATTACGTCTCGAACAACTTCCCCAAACCTGAGGAAATACTGAGCCACTTCGATATTCTCAAGCATCGGATAATTTTTTAATACGCCCAGTTGATAAAGACCCATCTGGTAAAAGAAATCCATATCGCCGCTGCGAGGGAGTGATTTTCCTGTTTTAAAATCAGATATTTCCATGACACCGTTTTCAGTCTTCCAGAGACGATCTATTTTTGCGATAAAATTGAAATTCGTTCCGGGAAGATCAAAGTGGAGAGTAATTTCCGTCCCGTATTGTGTCCCCTGATCAAAGGGTTTATATTTTTCATAATGACGGGTGAGCATCTCCCGCCCCTGTTCGATATAGTCATCGATACCGAGATATTCAGAAACAACTTTCAGATTTTCCCGGTCAACTTTTTCTATCTCTTCCATAAAAAGCTTCAGGACCTCATCGAGAGGCATCAGTTTTTTATTAGCCGCACGGTTATAAAGCTGCTGCAGCACCCGGTGGATTGCATTCCCCAGGTAGGCTTCGATATTGACACTGGCAGGAATCTTAACTTTGTCAATCTTGTTGAATTTAAATTGACGGGGGCAGTTGCGAAAACTGTTTAGTGTACTATAGCTGTAAGACATTGACATCTATTTTATTCCTGTTGCTGCTTATTACGGCCGTACCGGTGAACTTCTCCAAAATGCCGGCCAAAAATCCTACGCCAAGACCAAAATGTATTGTAGGAAATATCAACAATCCATACAAAAGGCAGCCAAGGTGCTTTTTGCTGACAGTGAGATATGCAGATGAAAAAATAACTAATAAAAGATATAGTCCGAGTACATTTTTAAATAACCCAAAAAAGGGAGTAAAAATAAACGAGAGTAAAAAAAGGAGCGCAAAAAATAATACCCCAGCTCCGGCTAACCATAGGATGGGTAAGGATAAATTATGTTTCCGGACAAAACGGAACCGTCCCAGACCATAACGAAACATCTGCCGCCATAATCCTTTTAGAGTTGAACGGGGATAATAAAAAATCGTCAGTTTGGGGGACAAAAATGATTTTAAACCTGATTTCCAAACCCGGTAATTAAAATCGACATCCTCGCAGGCATCAAACTGCTCATCAAAATGACCAACCTTTTCAAATGTATCCCGCGTCCACATCCCCCCCGAAGAGATCGGATCAACCTCCCCTTCAAAATCAGAATAAATCTCTGAACCCGGCTTGTGGCCTAAAAAAGACCCCCGGCACAATCCAACCGCTAATTCAAATTCATTCAGGTCGGGGGGTAAAAGAGGCTGGGGACGGCAGAGACAGTCGCCCTTAGTTGTTTTAAATGTCTCTATAATATCTCTGAAAAGTTTTTTTGACGGCAGATAAACATGCCCATCGATCACAACGGTATAGGGAGCGGTGCTGTTTTTTACCCCGGCGTTTCTACCCGAAGAGGGCTTTTTGACCGGATTTTCCAAAAGCTTAAGTGATCCAAATCTATTTTTATAGGATTCAACAATTTCACGCGTCCCATCGGTGGAGCCCCCGTCAGCAACCACTACCTCGATTTTATCCATTGGATAATCCTGCTGATAAAGCTGATCCAGGGTCTGACCGATATATTTGGCCTCGTTAAAAACCGGCATAATTACTGCCAAATCAAATTTGGATATGTTAACTGACACTCGAAAACCCTCTATTCAAAATTTAAAAATCAGGCTTATTCAATACTCTATGGTATGATTATTATAGACGTCTCATTTTCAGGAATCAACTATAACACTTAATTAAGAATCTTAAATAATTTATAAATTTACAGAAATGCTGTTTTAGGCAGACATTTTACTATTGGCTGAAATCATCCCGGCTGATGATAATGCAGCCGCTAATAGCGGATTTTCGACAAGTTTGATAATCAAATCAGCTATCTGGCTGTAGTTGGTCGATTCTACTAACAGGCCATTGATGCCGTTTTGGATATATTCCGGTATCTCGCCTGCTTTGGTTGAAATAACAGCCAAACCGCAATGAAGTGCTTCAAGAAGTGATAATGGCATGCCATCTATAGTTGATGTATTTAAATAAATATCTGATTCAGAAAATTGCTCAGCCAGCTTTTCCGGAGGAAGGTAGCCGGTAAATGTTACCCCATGAATGTTTTCAGATTTTACCATCCATTCCAACCACTCCCGCTGGGGGCCGTCTCCCGAGATATATAATTCGGCTCTTGGATATTTTTGTTTTACAATGTTGTAGGCTTTGATGCCGATCGAAATATTATTTCCTCGCTCCAACCGGCGCGCCATAATAATTCTCGGCTGAACGGATGAAATCTGTTTTTTCTTAAATAAATTTTCGTCAACTATAAGAGGGACTATTTTTGTCTTGAGACCGTATTTATTAAAAACATCGGCGGTGTACCTTGATGAGACTTCAATTGAACTAAAAAGTTTTAAAAATGTTAACATCAGACGGCCAATATCTTCCAACTCCGATTCCGCTTTATTACTCTGATAATTTAAGATCAATTTTTTCCCAAAAAACCGCCCGATCAGTACAGCCGGTACAATCTCGCCATAAAATGATGTCCCCGATTGATATGTAATATTGACTATTTTATAATCCGGCACCCGTCTGATCAGGGATTTTAGCTCAGAAATAAAACTAAACAAGCCTGCCAGTTTCATCTGAAAATCTCTGAGATTTATAGCCAGTTCTTTATCAATCAACGACATATCTGTTCTCTATGGTTAAAATCCTCGTTACTATCCATCAAACGGTTCATCTCTTTTACATTTATAAAGGGGATAAGTTCATAAGCGGAAATTTCTTTTTTAAAAAATCGGATTGATCTACCGCTAATATTATTGCCTCAAATCGAAACAATTATATATTCCAGCCGTAACCCAACATTAATGATATAAATCAGGTTAATAACCGCGGAGAAAGGATCTATGTTGAAAAAGGCATTAATTGCTATCTTTATTATTATAGTTGTAGGCGGAGTTTTATTTTTTGCTATAGACGGCTCCGCTAAAAAAGATGAGGGAAATCAAACTTTCCCGGTTGAAAAAGGAGCTATAATAGATAAAGCCTTAGCGGTTGGACGAATTGAACCTAAAATTGAGATTTCAATTAAATCCAAAATTTCGGGTATAGTTAAGAAAAAATATGTTGAAATCGGCGATAAGGTTCAAGCTGGCGACCCATTGTTTGATATTGCTCCCGATCCGACTCCGCTGGAATTTACCGAGGCTAAACGGCAGGTTGAAATTTACCAGGTCTCTTATGATAACGCCAAAAGAGAATTCGACCGCACCCTCTCATTAAAAGACAAACAGCTCATCTCGAATCAGGAGCATGATAAAGCCAAAGCCCTTTATGATGAAGCTGAACTTCGACTCAAATTAGCCAAAGAAAAACTCTCCCTTATCCAATCCGGCAGTATTAATAGTGCCGAACGCAATATTGAAAATGTTATCAGATCCTCCATTTCCGGAACAGTCCTTTCGATCCTTGTCGAAGAAGGGGATCCGGTTGTACCCCTGACATCTTATCAGGCGGGAACCGATCTGATGACTCTGGCAGAGATGGACAACTTGGTTTTTAAGGGAAATGTCGATGAAATCGATGTCGGCAAGATTTACGAAGACATGGAAGCTGAAATTGAAATCGGCGCCATTCCCAATAAAAAAGTCAATGGTATTGTTAAAAAGATTTCGCCCAAAGCCCATAAAGAAGAAGGCTCCACTCTTTTTGAGGTTGAAATCATTATTAAAGACCTCAGCGAAAATATCCTCCGGGCCGGCTACAGCGCCAATGCTGACATTCTTATCACAAAAAAGGAGGATATCCTTCTTATTCCCGAACGGTTGGTTAAAATCGAAGACTCCGTTTCAACCGTTGAAGTACAGGATACCCTTGGTGCAATTACGACACGGGAAATAACTACCGGTTTATCCGACGGAATCAAAATTGAGATTGTCGAAGGACTCGATGAAGGGGAACTGATAGTTGAACGTCCACCCAGAGAAATTGCAGCGGATTAATAAAATAAAATGGTACCTTTACAAGTTATAAAGACATTCGTAAAAGATTTGCGCCGCCAGAAACTGCGGAGCCTGCTGACTATGTTCGGCATCTTCTGGGGTACCTGCTCCATTGTACTTTTATATGCTTTTGGTACGGGAATTAAAGAAGCCCAGATCAAAGCTCAAAACGGTATGGGAGAAAACATTGCCATAGTCTGGCCGGGTATTACCGCTCAGGAATATAAAGGGCTGCCAAAAGGACGCCGTATCCGTCCGACTGTTGAGGATGTCGAGCTAATCAAGAGTAAAGCAAAAAATCTGAATTATATCTCCCCGGAATATTCCCGCTGGAGTGTTCCGATGAAATACGGACGAAACGAAACAATTCGAAATGTGGTCGGAGTCTGGCCGGAATTTGGAATTATGCGTAATCTTATCCCGCAATTTGGCTCGCGCTTTATCAATGCACGGGATCTTTTCAAAAAACGAAGAGTTGTGTTCATTGGTGATCAGTTAAAAGAAGATCTCTTTGGCGAGAATGAGGCTGTCGGTGAAGTTATCCTGATAAACAACGTCCCATTTACTGTTGTGGGAATAATGAATAAAAAGAGACAAGACAGCTCCTACAATGGCCGCGATGACCAGAAAGCCTTTATCCCGGCTTCAACTTTCAAAACAATGTACTCGAACAGGCATATAAATGATTTTGTCATGCAATGCCCTCCCACTATTTCTATGGAAGAAACTAAAAAAGAGGTCTATCAGATTCTTGGAGCAAAGTACCGATTTGATCCCGATGATAAAGAGGCTCTTTCGATCTGGGACACAACTGAAGGATTTGCCTTTTTGAAAAATTTCTTTAATGCCTTTAGTGCTTTTCTGGTTGGGATAGGCATCGCCACACTGATAACCGGTGGGATCGGCGTTTCTAATATCATGAATGTTGTCCTTGAAGAACGCACCAAAGAAATTGGAATCAAAATGGCTCTCGGCGCCAGGAAGAGCGCCATCCTGATGCAGTTTATTGTCGAAACTTTTCTTATTACCGGATTTGGCGGCATTCTCGGTTATTTCTTTGCCTGGGGAATCGTAGCTCTTGTGCCATCAATGGGGTTGGAAGAATATATAGGAACACCCAGAATTGATATTATTGCCGGATTGCTGGCGGTATTATTGTTAGGCGTAGTCGGCTTTTTTGTGGGA
>CAYPUP010000123.1:0-6572 GCA_964413795.1 uncultured Ignavibacteriales bacterium | reverse complement strand
TGTTGTTTGCCGCTGGTATGGCTGATCCCAACACCGGTGAGCAGATCAATTGGCAGGTGGTATCATCCGGCGGCGCCAGAGGAACTTCTACAAACTACATTCTTAATGGTACGGTAGGGCAGACAGCAGTTGGAACAGGCAGTTCTGCCAATTATGGTTTGAATCAGGGCTACTGGCAAACATTCGATACTCCGGGATGTTGTGTTCTTCGCGGTGATGTAGCTGTTCCGAAAGATGGTTCAGTTCTGGTCAATGATATCGTCTCGCTTGTAAATTATATCTTCAAGGGTGGTACGGCGCCAACATGTATTGATGAAGGAGATTGTGCTGTTCCTCTCGATGGTGCTATTTTGGTTAATGATATCGTTTCATTAGTGAACTACATCTTCAAGGGTGGCGCAACCCCGCCGGCTTGTTAAGGGCTAAAAGTATTTTAAAGATATTTACAGCTGTCTTTTTCAAAATGAGATGGCTGTTTTTTTATAAAAAAAGACGGTGTCGAAACGCCGTCTTTAATTGCGAAATGGTGTTAATTAAGGCGGGCTATTTTTTTCTTCTTAATAAAGCTGTTCCAGCTAAACCAAGTCCCATTAATAACATTGTTGCCGGTTCCGGAATAGATTCACCTCCCTTTTCAGCATCATGTGAAAATGGAGCAAACTTAAACTGGCCATCGGATTCTCTATAAAAACCATAAGCATCAAAATGTATCCAGTCATAACTGGTTGAAATTTGATATTTAAATATTTTACCAACGGCAGAACCAGTTTCACCCGGCTGCATATCATAAACAGTCTCCGGGGCTGTATTTACAAAACCTATTGTTAATTCATGGTACATGGTTGGGTAAATATCATGAGGCGACATTGATCCGGCATTTTCACCCCATGAAGGAGGACTGCCAAATTCATATTCTGAGGCCAACACCGAATTGCCGTCAATTGAGAGGGCTCCGTCAACCGGAGTATCATTACCTCCAAGAGCAGCAACCAGAGTTAAATCATAAAGAGGTTTTGTATCTGCATTAGCTGCAATTACCCATAATTCAAAATCACTTGCATTAATTACCCAAGTCTGTGTTGCAGTGTTATACACAGCATCAGGAGAATTAACGTATAACTGAATGGCAGGAATGGCAAAGACAGCCGGAGCCATCAGAATGATTAAAAAGGTGAGTACAATTTTGTACATGCAGAACTCCTATAAAAGATTGTTTGTTTTATATTTACAATTATAGTGAAGCAAATGGGAAGCCAAAACATGTAAGTATTAAAAAGCTAAGCAAATTCTTGTTAACCATCTGTCAGGTAACATCTTAACTTTATTTGAGAGGGCTTCATATTATATGAATGAGTGAAAATTAGTTCATATTTTATGAATTTTTGAGACGAACTTGATATTTTTACTGACAGCCCCTGTCACTGTACTATTTTATTTTAATTACGTAAAGATTGTGATATATTTACTCTATACAAAATATTTATTTAACTTGAATAGAGAATATAGAGAAAAAAAGGATTAAAATAAATGAAAGGCAAGGCTAAGATGGCAACAGCAACTATGCCTGATCGGAAAAAAGCACTTGATGCCGCCCTGACTCAGATAGAAAAAGCATTCGGTAAAGGGTCTATTATGCGATTGGGAGACAGCACGGTAATGGATGTTGAAGTAATCCCAACCGGGTCAATAGGTCTCGATTTTGCTCTTGGTGTCGGAGGCATTCCCAGAGGAAGAGTGATAGAAATTTATGGACCGGAATCCTCGGGAAAGACAACAATGACCCTGCATATGATTGCCGAAACTCAAAAATTGGGGGGAGTGGCGGCTTTTATCGATGCTGAGCATGCTCTGGATGCCACTTATGCGCGGGCTCTTGGTGTTGATACTGATAATCTCCTTATTTCCCAACCGGATACCGGGGAACAGGCTCTTGAAATTACCGAAACTCTGGTCCGATCTGGGGCCGTTGATATTGTGGTTATAGATTCAGTTGCAGCACTGACTCCCCGAGCTGAAATCGAAGGGGAAATGGGCGATTCTCATATGGGACTTCAGGCACGGTTGATGTCACAGGCTCTCAGAAAACTTACAGCTATTATTTCCAAATCAAAAACTTCGGTGGTATTCATTAATCAGATTCGTATGAAAATCGGCGTTATGTTTGGAAATCCGGAAACCACTACCGGTGGAAATGCTCTTAAATTCTATTGCAGCGTCAGACTGGATATCCGCAAAATTGCTACCATTAAAGACAACCAGGAGGTTATCGGATCCAGAACCAGAGTTCGAGTTGTAAAAAACAAAGTAGCCCCTCCGTTCAAAGAGACCGAATTTGATATTATTTACGGAATTGGAGTCTCAAAGACCGGAGAACTTCTGGATATGGCTGTTGATCGTGGTATCGTTGAAAAATCCGGTTCCTGGTTTTCATTTGGCAGTGATCGTCTTGGACAGGGGCGTGAAAATTCACGTAATTTCCTTGATTCCAACCCGGAAATTTATGATAAGATAATGGAAAAAGTTCAGGAAGTACTCAGTGTGAAAGTGGCATCTGGAGCCAAAATCAGCTCGGAAGAGGAAATTGAATAATATTCTTACTTCTTTATAAAAAAAACAGCTGTTCCAGTGGAGAGAGTGGCTGTTTTTTTTGGATCATTTTACATTTTAAGTGGTTTAATAATAGAAATTTAACATAAAACAGCTTGATTTTTAGGCGGAAGCTCCCTTTTTTAATGAGGTAGACTCGAAAATACGGACTGAATATATATTGTTGCATACACCCGATGCTCGTATTTTATTTTGGTTAAAAGATAGATAATTAATAATAAAAGGACAAAACGAATGAAATTTGAAGATGAAATTAATGGTGAAGTTGTTGTTTTGAATGTCTCCGGAAAAATTATGGGTGGGGATGAGACAACAATGTTTCATGGCAAAATCCATGAGTATATTACCGGCAATAAGAAAAATTTTGTGGTCGATCTGGCCAAAGTTGACTGGATGAACTCAGTTGGTTTGGGAATGCTGATATCCGCTCTGACCACAGTCAAAAATTCCGGCGGTCGTCTGGTACTGGCTAATATTACTAAAATAGAATCTATTCTTACTATCACTCGTCTGATTTCGGTATTTGAACATTATGATACCCGTAAGGAAGCCTTGGAATCGTTTGTCTGATTTTCAGGATTACTGAATTATTTGAGAGCTTTCTTTGGAAAGCTCTTTTTTTTCAGATAACAGTCAATATTGCCCAATATAGTAATTATAAAGGGTGTGATTCATATATTATACCAATAAGTTAATTATTTTTGTACAAGGGTATCTATGCGAATTCTAATAATCGTCTTATTATACTCTTCTGCCTCGTCAAATTGATTTCACTCTGGCAGTTCTTTCTGAAATTCCAATGTTTCTTTCGATTTAAAAGTTTGATAATTAACCTGCTCTTCCTGAATATGGATATTTTTTTTATTTCATATTATTTTTATATTTTTTCTGAAAATATCATTCGTTATAATTATGATGTTGTTTTCAATATTGGTAGATGTTCTGTCAATATAATATGAAAATTTACCATGGAGGCCTCTGTTATGATAAGTCAAATTGAAAAAATGTTAGGTAAGGATAAGGATCTCTTAACCTACAAGTGTAAGGGGATCCTGGGTAAAAGCCTTCATGTCCCCGGGCCTAACTTTGTTGATGATGTTCTTGCGCTGTCGGATCGCCCGGTCTCGGTGCTTCGCAATCTAAGCTGGCTGAGAAATTATGGCCGTCTCGCTGGAACCGGTTATGTCTCGATCCTGCCGGTTGACCAGGGTATTGAACATTCCGGCGGAGCATCGTTTGCTCCCAATCCCAGCCTGTTTGATCCTGAAAAAATTGTTGAACTGGCTCTTGAAGGGGGCTGTAACGGCGTCGTCTCAACTTTTGGATCTCTGGGATCGATTGCCCGCAAATATGCCCATAAAATTCCGTTTATCGCAAAACTGAATCACAATGAAATGCTGACTTACCCGACTAAATATGATCAGGTAATGTTTGCATCGGTTGAAAATGCTTTCAATCTTGGGGCGGTGGGTGTGGGAGCCACTATTTATTTTGGAGCCGATAATGGCATGAGACAGCTTCAGGAAGTCACCGATGCTTTTTCTGTTGCTCATGAACTGGGAATGTTTACCGTTCTCTGGTGTTATCTGAGAAATTCGGCTTTCAAAAAAGGGGGGATCGATTATCATACTTCAGCCGACCTGACTGGACAAGCCAACCATATCGGCGTCACAATCGAAGCTGACAATATCAAACAGAAATTACCCGAAAATAATAATGGGTACACCGAAATCGGTTTTGGTAAAACTAATGATTTAGTTTACAGTAAACTAACTTCCCAAAACCCGATTGATCTCTGCCGCTACCAGGTTGCTAACTGCTACATGGGGCGGATCGGCCTGATCAATTCCGGCGGCGCCTCCAAAGGGGCTGGCGATCTTGAAGCGGCGGTCAGAACGGCTGTAATTAACAAACGTGCCGGCGGTACAGGACTTATCTCCGGACGAAAAGCTTTCCAGCGTCCGCTTAAAGATGGGGTAAAACTGCTGAATGCTATTCAGGATGTTTATCTCTGTAAAGAAGTTACGATAGCGTAGACAGGAAATATTTTATTTTTAAAAGGAGCAGTTTTTCTGCTCCTTTTTTATTGGCTGTCAGGCATAAATTCCTTAAATATATATAACTGAATTTTAAAGGAATTTTTATGAAGTTTATATTAATTGCTGTTATCTCATTGGTTTTATTTTCTCCATTAATCTTAGCACAAGCTGAAAGTATCAATATCAACCTTGATAGTGCATCCTTTCAGTCGAGTGAATCACTTGATACTCTTACTGCATCTTCGACCGTGTCGTCAGAGGAAACGAGCCTTCGGCTCTATCCAATGTCTGAAGAACGAAAAGACAATTTGATAAAATATTCTCGGTTCAATAATATCTGGCGCTTTGTTGATTTTTTTGTTGGATTGGGAATTTTGATGCTTATTCTATTTACTGGTTTTTCAGCAAAGATGCGAAACTGGGCAAATAAAATTAAAATCCGCTTTTTTGCCGTATGGGTCTTTTTGATTTTGTTTGTAATTGTAGATTACCTTCTGAATTTGCCATTCAATATTTATCGCAGTTTTATTGTAGAGACTGACTACGGTTTTATGAACCAGACTATTTTGCAATGGTGGAGTGAGGACCTGCTAGGGCTTCTAATTTCAATGATAATATTAATTATTCCGGTTTGGTTTTTATATAAGCTAATAAATAAATACAAAAATAACTGGTGGTTGATATTTTCAATTGGGGCTATCCCCTTTGCAATTCTGATGATTGTAATAGCTCCGGTTTTTATCTCACCACTTTTTAATGATTTTGAACCGGTAAAAGACAAACAACTCGAAACTAAACTTCTGGCTCTCGCCTCCAAAGCCGGGATAGAGGGAGCCGATGTTTTCCAGGTGAATGCCTCCAAACAATCGACCAAAATCAATGCCTATGTGACCGGTTTGTTCGGCTCGAAGCGAATTGTCCTTTATGACAATTTGATAGATAATTTTACGTATGATGAAATCTTGTTTGTCATGGGGCATGAGATGGGGCATTATGTCATGAATCATATCTGGTGGGGATTGTTAGTCGCAATTTTGTTTATCCTGTTCAGTTTGTGGCTGATGAATAAAACCGTTCACAGGATAATCGATTGCTTTAAAGATAAATTCAAATTTGACTCGTTGGGTGATATGGCTTCGCTGCCATTGATAGTAATATTTATTTCAGTCCTCTCATTTTTATTCCAGCCCGTTACAAACGGTATGAGCCGTTACATGGAGCATCAATCGGATATCTACGGCATGGATATTACACAGGTTGATGGGGAGACGGCAGCAATTGCTTTTGATAAGCTTTCGGTTTTCAATCTATCCGATCCTGATCCGAATCCAATAATAGAATTTTGGTTCTACAGCCACCCGGCATTACAAAAAAGGATGGCCTTTGTAAGAGGGTATAATAATAAATTAAACTGATCAGGTTATTTTATAGAATGATTTCCTTAGTAGTGACAGGTCGCGACCTGTCACTACTTTGTAGCCAATGTCACAGATGAATTGTATTTATTGGAGGATGGGAGGGTGAAAATTATGTAGATTTATAAAATTATAGTGGAGAATTGAGAAAAATTTAATTGTCGAAACCGCAGGGATTTCGATCTACTTCAACTGGATTGTACTCTTTACTCCTGAAGGACCAGGTTTTACAGGAGGCGGCTCTTCAATATAATCACACTTAAATCCTTCCATAATTAGATCATTGAATAATTCCCTAGTAATTTTTATTATATAAAATCCACTATCGTTTGAGGGCTGCAATGGACCAAAAAAATCTCTTTTCATGTCAATATAATCAAATCGCCTTTGAACTCGTAAATCAATCTTAACTTCATACTTCGTAGTATCCGGTTCATATTTTGGATATTTCCAATATCTTCCGGAAGGATACCCTTTCCAAAACTCAACCAACTCACCTGTGGTGACAAAA
>CAYPUP010000122.1:0-6576 GCA_964413795.1 uncultured Ignavibacteriales bacterium | reverse complement strand
AAAATGTTCCCCAACCTACCGATGAGTTCCTCTTTTCCAGCGACTGGCACATGGTCCCCTGAACTCCCGGTTTAAATATCGCTGTTCCTAATGCCAACGTACAGCAGCCAATCAGGAAAGGATAAAATTCCCGCTGAGTTGCCATCAATAAATATCCAATAATCTTAATAATAATTGAGAAAGAGATGGTCTTTTTGTAGCCATAGCGGTCAGCAAATCCACCTGAAATCATAGGTGTCAATGATTGGAATAATGCCCACCAGAGGAAAATAATCCCCTTATCCGTTTGAGAAAAATGAAGTCCGCCTATTTCATCCGCCTGGGCAATATAAATGGGGATAACATCGCTGACGCCATAATATGCCAGACGTTCGAACATTTCCATAATATTGACCATCCAGAAAGGGCGCGACAAAGAACCCATCTGGGCAAACATCGATTGATTGTTTTTTACGGGAAGAGAACCACTCGAAGAGGACATACATATTCCTTATATTGACAATTATATTAAATCCCAAGAAAATAAACCACTCCTGAATAGTCAAGAGTGGTTTTAAATATAGATTATCTCGATTTCAATGCGCGGGCAGATATTTTTTTTGTGGTCGGCAGACGCCCTCGTGTGCCCCAAATAGAAGAAGCCATGCCTGTTGGCAAACGAGATCTTCTGCCAGACATAAAATCGCGTAGAGGCGGGCTTTATGTCCGCCGGGAGACATCTAATATCATTGACAAGCCCCCAGCATACGCGAATAGAATTTCAATGTACGGGCAGGGACCCTTTCCTGTTCGATTTACACATAGCAGTCACGATAGAATCCTGACTGCGCTATAATATAGATTATCTCGATTTTTCTACTCAGTCTTTTTAACATCCAATCCCAATGACTTAAATATAAAGCTCCATTGTTCTGTCTGCTGTTGGATAACTTTTGAAATCGGTTTTCCCTGTCCATGACCGGCTTTGGTTTCCACGCGGAGGAAAATTGGATTAGCTGAAGCTGTCGAAGCCTGCATCAAAGCGGTCATCTTGCGGGCATGCAGGGCATCAACTCGCCCGTCAGAGGCACCGGCCTCAAACAAGACGGTAGGGTAATTTACACCCTTTTCAACATGATGATAGGGAGAATAATCATAGATAAATTTAAACTGTCCCGGATCATCACTTGAACCATATTCGGGAATCCAGATTCTGGCGATACCAAACAGGTGATACCTGACCATATCAAGAAGCGGAACGGAACAGACTGCTGTTTTACACAAATCAGGCCGTTGAACCAATATAGCCCCAATCAGCAAGCCTCCATTTGATCCACCGGAGATACATAAATGATCCGACGAAGTATATCCATTACTAAATAAATATTCTGCTGCCGCAATAAAATCATCAAAGGTATTCTGCTTTTTATCAAGCTTGCCGGCCTCATGCCATTCCTCGCCATACTCTCCCCCACCTCTCAGATTCGGCAGAGCAAATATTCCCCCCTGATTAACCCAGAAAGCAAGAGAACGAGAAAAAAATGGCTTCTCTGAGACGTTAAACCCCCCGTAACCGTAAAGATACACAGGATTCTCTCCATTGAGCTTCATATCCTTGTGATGCAGGATAAACATCGAAACCGGGGTACTGTCTTTTGAATGATACCAAACCTGCTTAACAACTAAATTGGAAAAATCGACTCCTGCCTCAACCTGATCAAACTGGCTAAGTTTTTTTTCATTAAATAAGTAGTGGTAAATCGTTGTAGGGCGGTTATACGAAGAATAAGAGAAGAACATTTCTTTACCGTCATATTCACCATTCATATTATAGACAGTACCCATATCAGGAAGTTCAATTATTCCGTTATATTTACCATATAACGAATAAAGTTCCAGAGCCGAACAGGCGTTGGTAAGCCTTTTAATAACAAGTTGATTATTGACGACCATATAAGATTCAAGGAGTGATTTCCCCTCAGGAATAATTACCACCCAATTCTCTGCTTCCGGTTTCTCATAGCTTCCAGTAAGTAGTTTGTATTGAGGAGCATTATAATTGGAACGAATTATAAAACGATCATTAAGGGGAATTATACTCAGGTTAGCTTTATGGTTATCAGATATAAACTGAAAATTCCCTTCTAAATTATTCAAGTCCCTATAAAAATATTTCGTATCAGACCAACCTATAAAAACACTAATAAATAATTTAGAACCATCAGGCGAGAGGCTGACATTGGTCCAGGCAGTGATATCCTCATCGGCATAGATTAATTCATCCTTCTCCCAGTTTTGTCCAATTACATGAAAATAAATATTACGATGATAATCTTCCTCCTCCTCAGGAACAGTCCCCGGTGCAGGAAAACGGCTGTAATAAAATCCTGAATTATCCGGCAGCCATGCCATCGAGACCGCCCGTGTAAAGGGAATAGAATCTGACAGCATCGTTTTATCAGCAGTATTCTTTAGATACATGGTTGATTTTTCCGATCCGGATGATGAAACTCCGTAAGCGACAATAGCCGCGTCATTTGAAAAATAATGCCAGTCCATAGCCACCGTCCCGTCTTCCGAGAAGGTATTCGGATCAATCAATATTTCATCTTCACCCTCGATCTCTTCACGTCTGTATAAAATGGAATGATTCCAGTTTCCTTCCCGTTTTTCATAAAAATACAAATGTCCATAAACTTCAGGAGGAGAAACGCTTCCGACAGTAAGCAGCTTTTCCATTATGCTGGCTAAAAGATTATAGCCTTCGTAGCTCTCGACATACTTCCGAAAATATTCGTTTTGCTCCTCAGTCCACCTGACAACCTCTTCGGAGCTGCCATCCTCCAGCCAGCGATAGGGATCGATAATGACTGTATTATGAAGAGTGTCATATATGTTATCAATTTTTGTTTCCGGGGGTGTAATTCTTTTACGCTCGATTGAAAATATCGATTGTGAGAGCAGGATGAATATTATCACAGAGAACATTAATTTTGATTTCATTTTTGACCTTCCCTGAATTTTTACTTTTGGGCAATATACAATCCGGGGAATCTTTTTACAAGGAGTAGAAATATGAGATTATATAAAGAAGAAAGATTCATAGTGATTAATAGAAGTTTCAAAACAAAAAAAACAGGCTGGTAAAAACCAGCCTGTTTTATAGAAACTAAGGTCAGGAACTATTTCATATGCTTGGAGATCAGCTTGGTCATTTCAAACATAGAAACTTTCTTTTTCCCGCCGAATACTTTCGTCAGCTTGTCATCGGCATTGATCATGCGGCGATTGACACTGTCCTGAAGATTGTTCTTCTTGATGTACTCCCACAATTTTTTGGTAACCTGTGTGCGCGGGATAGGCTTTGATCCTACTACGGCACCCAGATCTGCAGAGAGAGTCATCGGACGCATAAAAGCGGCATTCGGTTTGCGTTTGGTCGCTTTTCTCTTGGGAGCTGCTTTTTTCTTAGGGGCAGCTCTCTTAGCTACTACTTTTTTCTTAGGAGCAGCTTTTTTCTTAGCTACTGCTTTTTTCTTCGGAGCTGCTTTTTTCTTCGGAGCAGCTTTCTTCTTGGTTACCGGTTTCTTCTTCGGCGCAGCTTTCTTTTTAGCTGTCGTCTTCGTAGCGGTCTTCTTTTTTGCTACTGGCATCTGTTGCTCCTTTAGCAATAAGTGTTTATTAGTTTAACATTGCGCTTTATTAATTTCTCTTTTTTTTAACGAGGTTTGTCTTCCCAGATGATTCATTTGCCTCGCATTACTTAAAAGTACGATTTTTTAAATTTTATTAGCAAGAAAAAAGTGCATCTTTTTTAAAAAAAATGAACTTTTTTTCGATACCTTTTCATAGGGAACACTCGGGTCACACCTTCTCTCTCTTAGATGTCAATTTAATAACAGGTGCTTCGGGAGGACATCCCAGTCGGAAAGGAAACCAGTGCCCCATCCCCGACGATGTATAAAGGTGTGTCTGTTCTTTCTGATAATGACCCCAAAGATAGCGATGAGGCCACACTGGTTCGAATAAGGATCTACCCATCCAGCCAATCTGTCCCCCATGAGTATGGCCGGCTAATATCAGTTTTACTCTGCGTTCCATAGCAAAATCAAGCGCATCAGGACGATGGCTCATCACTAAAAGGAAATCATCAGAGCGGGAATCTATCAATGATTCATCAAGACAACGGCTGAAAAAATCAATTCCTCCCCCTCCAAGAGAGCGGGGATCATCAATTCCTGACAGATATAGGCCTGCGTTATCAACATTTATAGGAATTCCCTCATTAACCATCAATGGAACTGGCGATTTACTGTGAATCCGCTTTACCTCTGGC
The DNA here is from genome assembly GCA_964413795.1 of uncultured Ignavibacteriales bacterium. Taxonomy (GTDB): domain Bacteria; phylum Zixibacteria; class MSB-5A5; order GN15; family FEB-12; genus DAOWMZ01. The sequence continues at coordinate 2,261 of CAYPUP010000122.1, read as the reverse complement.
AAACCTCTGTAATACTCGTGATTCCCCAGAGAAGCATAACTCCCCAGGGGGACATTTAGCTGATCTATCATTTTAAGAGCATCAGGAAGTAAAGTCAACTTGTCGGCAATATCACCCGTAACCAGAGTAATATCAGGATTGTATTTTTCAGCTTCTAACAGAGCATTCTCCAAATCATCAAGGCCCACATAATGGCTCAGGTGCAGATCAGACAAGTGAAGGATTTTAAATCCTTCTAAAGACTCCGGAAGGTTTTCAAATACGATGGGTTTGATATATACATTCGCTCCGGCAAATGATCGGGTTATCCCGGATGCTCCCATGGTAAGAGTAATTGCCGGAACCGCTGCTGCTGCCGATTTGAGAAACAGACGTCGCCTGGGATCTACATTATTATGAAGTGAATCATCTTTAGTTACTTTCCTTCGGTCAAACAGCCATTGGATAAAATGAAAAATACCCGATACCGGAAGCGACAGCATCAAACATACCAGTAATATGCTGCTGACAGCTGTTAGGATTGTTCCGGGCGTGGCTATCCATTTAATCTGGTAATATTCACCCATTCCCCAGCCTACCACTCCAATAGTACCTGCGATAGGAAGCAAAATTGAAAACCATTTAATGATTTTTTTGTTCCACCAGGGGCGATTGAAAAACCTTAAGAGCAATATCTCCAAGATTCCCAGGATCAAAATCAATAAGGCGGCAAATACCAAGGGTCCGAATACACGCATAAAAATTCGTTCCTAATTCTGCATTCTCAACTAATACGTAACTACTACTATACATTTTTATTCAATTATACTACTATTATTATTCCCAATTGTTCAGATTATATTTACAAAACAAAATACGATATCAATTAATGCCACTTCGTGGTCTATTTGCGCCAGGTGGCAACACGGAAGACAATTAATACTGTGAATATCTCAAGACGGCCAAGAAGCATAGATAAGACTATGATCCATTTCCCCGGTACGGGTATCCAGGCATAATTTTCAACAGCTCCTATTCCCGCCAGACCCGGACCAATATTTCCTATAGTTGCGATAGAACAGGTAAAGGCAGTTACCATATCAGGAATAAAAAGCGTTAAAAGGGCTCCGGTAAGGACAAAGAGACCGGTAAATAGAATGAAAAATGAAACAATATTAATAACAACCTCATCTTTAACCGATTGTAAACCAAGTTTAATCGGTGCTACCAATCTGGGTTGGACAAGCTTGCGCAGTTCTAAAAGGGCAACTTTAAACACAATGATGATCCGAATCATTTTCATTCCCCCCCCTGTGGAACCGGCGCAGCCCCCGAAAAACATCAAAAAAACCATCAGGAATCTCAGGAAATCCGGCCAGATATCAAAATCTGCGGTAACAAAACCGGTAGTGGTAACAATCGATAAGGACTGAAACGACGCTACTCGGAAACAATCATATAAATCTTCAATTTGATTTTTTTGATTTACGTAATGATCATGAAATTCTTCAACTGTCGGTTCCCAGGCTCGGTAGTGTTGATATGCTTCCCATTCGGGGGAAGGACCATTAATGTAAAGAACCGTCGTAACGATCAAAATCGCAGCTGCAATAACCCCGCTATAGAAAATGAATTCTTTGTTCTGCGTCAGAGATTTCAAATCCCCTCTCAAAGCTTTATAATGAAGTACAAAATTGATTCCGGCAAAATACATAAAAATTGTAATGATCCATTCAATCAGGTCTGAATGATAAGCTGCGATAGAAGCATTCTTGGTCGAGAACCCACCGGTGGCCATTGTAGCGAAGGTATGGCACGTCGCATCAAACCAATCCATCCCCCCAACCATCAATAATCCGGTTTCTATTACGCTTAATAAAAGATAAACTCCCCATAATATCTGAGCGGTCTGGGTCAATCGGGGGCGTAATTTGTCTTTGGTTGGTCCTGGCACTTCACCCCGGAACATCCCATAAGCCGAAACTCCCATAGCAGGAAAAATAACAATGGCCAGGGTAATTATCCCCATCCCACCCAGCCAGTGCGTTAATGCTCTGAGGAATAACAATGATCGCGGGACTATTTCAATATCGGTCAATATCGTAGCCCCGGTCGTTGTAAAACCGGACATAATTTCAAAATAAGCATCAGTGAAATTTAAGAGATTAACTTCAAAGCCAGTCCCCCAGCGTATACTACCAAAATAAATATATAGCGGAATGGCGCAGATAAATGTCAATACTATCCAACCCAGAGTAACAATTGCATATCCTTCCCGAAGC
>CAYPUP010000121.1:0-6622 GCA_964413795.1 uncultured Ignavibacteriales bacterium | reverse complement strand
TGCTTCGGATTGTAGTTGATGTGATTCGACTATCCGATATTGTCATTGAGTCTTTAAATACCACTGAGCCTTCGGGGCCAATTACTAAAACATAAATAGAGTCTGCTGTGGTTGGATTTCCCAGACTGTCGAATGAGAAAAAGGTTAAGGAAAGCGAATCTTCCGATCCGGGCGAAACGGTTGAATTATTTACAACCGAAGCCTCCGGAGTTGAAACTGCCAACAACATACATAATATTAGAATTAATTTCTTCATCAAATTTCCTTCTTAAATTATTAATATTTATTGATTTTGAATTTTTCTACGGCGGTAATTGTTTTGAATTGTCTCACCTTCATATAACAGAAGTAAAGGATACTGGGAATCGGAACCTTCGGAGGCTCTGAAAACTTTTATCGTATTGTTTGCCGGAAAGGCATCTTCATTTATGATGATAAATCCATAATTATTACCCGAGGTATCCCAGTAATTGAGAATACGATTAAAGTTATTAAACGCAAAATATTGATCGATACCGGTTACCGTTGCCGTACACGCTACAGCGATCGTGTAATCACCTCCGGCTGTGGACCAGTTTAAAGAGTCTCCATCTCCGATATCAAGCCAGGCATGATTCCAGGTAGCGCCGCTGTCCGGATCAGGGTAGCTGCCAATTAATGATGAGGATTCTGTCCCTTCATAAAATCGAGTGGTTATTGGATACAGGAAAAATTTGCGATCAGTAAAATCACTTTCATAGATACAATATATCATAAATTTTGATGAATCAGGGATAGACTGATCCCAACCGGGTACCTTTACCAGGGCCCGATGAGAGTCCGCGAAATTACTTCCGATACGAAGTTGAATAATACCGCCGCTGTTATATCGACGGCAGTCTTCACCGGATGTTTCACTGTTACAATCCGCATAGGAGTAGATCGTACAGTCTTCAATATCAGAAGACCCTCTGAGAGTATCAACTGCAGCTAATAAAGAAACAGGCATAAGGAGAAATATTAGCAACATAGTGACCTTCATTTTTCAACTACCTTCTTTGATTTCTGATTTTTATTTCTTTGCGGTTTATCGTTCTTATTATTTCCCAGGGATTCTTTGCGGATCTTATCCAGCATATCCCAGAACTCTTTGTGTCCCCCCTCACGCGGCGACATTTTTGAATATAGCTCCAGCATTTTAATTAACTCTCCTACCTTAATTTCCTCTTTATCGCGTCGATTGATATTTTCCAAACAGTCTTTGATCAAAATCTTGAATTCATCAAAAAGCTTCTGATCGATATTTTCTTCTTTTTTTTTAGGTTCATCAGCTGCCCATCTCGATCACCATCAGGTCAACGGTCACGTTATTTTCACTCCCCGGGTCGCGGGCAATTTTGAAAGAGCTGCTTTTTTCGGTACCGACCATAAATGCAGCATTTTCATCATAGGAGCGAATGATTATCCTGGGTGAATTAATACTTTCCGGTAGCCTATTTCCCCGATGATCGGTCAAATCACCAAAGGCTACTGACTGTGAACCATCTCCGACTCCGACTTGCCCGTATAGAATGGCCTTGTCAGAACCGGTCTGTTCCAATATCAGATATTCAACTTCACCCAATCCAGGTAAACCCCACACTTCAAATCCCGGTACAAACCAGATCCGGTGTGACAATATATTTTCTATTCCCATATGCAAATTCTCCTTTAACTGTGAGTCGGTGTATTGGGGCCATTGATTGGCTGATGAAACGATCTCATAAACTTATCAGATCGAACGGCAAACACGTCAGCCAGTTTTATCCAGACCAGGGCTGATTTTTCATCACCGCGCAGAGATGATAATTCTCTTGCGGCGGCTGTCTGGCAGACTATCTCCAGGGCCCGGTAAGTTGCCGCTGCCTGAAGAACCGGATCGGCTCCATAAATTTGATCAGGGTCAATTTCATTTTCAATGAGACTATTTGCTTCCAGGACAGCATTATTGAGAACTTCTTCGGTGTGGCTTTTATAAATTGGAGTATAATCTATCAGAACCGTTTCATTGGGAGCAATGCCTCCCCCGGTCATCCTGCGTATTTTACCGTTCTCGTCGTCAATCTGATAATCGGTATTGTTTGTATAGAGAGAATAACTAATGTACCAGATTATGATAGTATCTTCACCTGACAGACCACCGTTGTCTTTGATATACAATTGTGCATTATTGTAGTCTATAACATAATCTACATTTTCTGTATAAACCCTTCCCAGGGAACTATCCGACGCCACTACCACCGATCCCCGCTGCAGCGGAAATGAATCAATGGCATTTGCCCCGTTACCCAGTATGATCTGTTTTCTTTCCGGCTCGTTTGACTGAAGCGACTTCACCGCCAGTGAGGCTTCATCAACAGCTCCTGAAAAAAAAGAGATATAATCATCAGAACCAAAAACAACCATCTGATCATAGACCTCGTCCTGGATCGGAAATTCGGTTGCCAGATGATGCCTGACCATTTCTATATTAGTGTAGGACACTTGCTACCTCCTTAGAATCAGGGCGTTGATATTTGAAATTGCCGTTATCTGGCTCCCTACCGGCGGAGTACTGAAATCAGAAGTAACTTCAATCTTTAACCAGAAGCGGTTTGCATTATTTATTTGTCTTTTCTGCCAGTCCTGAGGCATGCTGCTGAAATCTGTCCAAAGGAGGAGATCCTTATCAGTGGCATCCAAATTAAAGCCGTTGCTGACCGGAGTAAATGCATTCCAGTTATTGCCATCCCAGTAGCTGTAATTGACGCTCCCACCTGTTCCAGCCGTTGAAAGGAGAATATTGAGGTGGCGGAATTTTTCATCCATCCCGAGGTAAATTATATCACCACTGCTCGATGCCAATACATTTGAGCCTGAATGTATAATATCACCGGTTACAGCACTCGAAGATTCAGAAGTTAGATTTTCATAGGTTGATGAAGTTGTTTCATAAAGGACAACCGAATCAAATTGTTTCGCCCGTCCATCAAGAACGGCAGGGGTTGAAAAAACTCCCGATTGGCGGGTACTCTGTTTTATTATCTTCTGATCGTTGGCGAATTCAGATAAATAAATCACCATCGGGGTATTGCCCGAAAATTTTAGCTGGGGATATATTCCACCATCGGCATCAATCGTTGAAATAGCACTCCAGGAATCACCATTATACTCGGAGTATTTTATAGCCTGGTCATCCCAGACAATTCCAATTCGTTTATCCGAACCCAGAGCGATATCAAAATGTTCTACAAGGAAAGTACCACTGGAGATAACATATTCCGTTGTCCAACTTCCACCGCTGATGGGTAAAGACCTTATTGCCAGCTTGACCGTCGCTTCGGTATAAACAGCATGAATGTTGCTGTTATCAATTATAAGTTTGGCAAAAGCCGATGAAGCTCCGGCGGTGAGAGCAGTTCCGGCATCGCCGGCTCCGCTACCCCAGGTTGCTCCCCCATCTGATGATGATTTTACATGTGGGGTTCTTACCCCTCCAGCTTTTTTGGTCCAGGCTACCCATAGCTTGCCCGAATTTTCAATTGTTACTGATGGGAAATATGAAGTGTCCCCGTTATAAATTGTAACTTTGGAACCAACCGACCATAATCCATTTGAGTAGGTTAGTTTGCGTGTGACGAGGTAATCGGTGCCTGTTTCAGAATATACTAAATGAATACTAAAATTTTCATCCATAACACAATCGAAAGGCTGATCGGAAGCATCAGTGGCAATTGTTGTCGGTGATGACCATGAAGCGTAAGGATAATCGGCATAAGTATATTTCAACTCTCCGGGTGCAGTTTGCAAGATAGCTGCCAAACGTCCGGAATATTGTCCCGACTCCACCTTCAGCAGCATTCGTCCAGTTGGGTAACCCAGACCGTTGACTGCTGTTGTATTTAATATTTTTTCCTGCATGAATCCTCAAATTTGTAATGGGGCTCGATAAATTCGAGCCCCTTTTTCATCATTAACTAAAAACCGAATCAAGCACCACCGAGGCTTCTTTAATAACCTTGGCATATGTGACCGATTCCGAAATTACCGCCTCCTCAAAACGCTGCTCGATTACTTTATCATATTCAACCGTAAGAGGCTGGGTTATCACTTCCTCCACCGCAAAGCGGTTGTCCAATCCGACCACAAGATCAGTCGGGACTTCATCACAGCGAATTAATGATGACCCCAGCGGACTGAAGAGGTCGCCACTGGTCTGGAATTTGTATCCAGCTAACGGATCCTTGAATTCATCCAATGTCAGGATTGTTTTCATCTGATCCACGTGGCAGATTATGGTATTCATTTCAAAGGGAGAAAACTTGGACCACAAGGTAATCAAATCATCATAGTCAAGCGTTCCACTGACAGCTGTGTTGTGAACGGCAGCGGCGTTGTTATTCCCGTCGCCATTGATAATAGTATCAACCAGCAAGGCAATTTTATCTGTCTGAAGCCTGAAACCAATATACCATAGTAAAACACGGAACTGCGAAGTTGATCGATAGCGCAGAGCTTTATAGCTGGCTTTTAATGCCAGAGCGTAGTCCATGACATTGACAGAATGATTCTGCTCGGTCACTAACAACTGTGGTATATCAGAACCATCGCCAATCGGACGCAGTGAGAATTTAGAACTATCGGAAGTATCAATAAAAAAGGGCGTGTAATTGTTGCTGGCGATAGTGGTTGTGTTAGCTACCAGACGGTTGAGTTCGGGACGCATTGATTGCCCTTTGAGAATTTCACGGCGCATAAATTCCGGTAGAAGAGAGGGGGCCTGCTGGTAAAACTGTTCTACCGTTGTTGGCATTTTACCGCCAAACCTGATTCCGGCCAGAAGCAGCTGCCGCTCGAATGCATCCAGAGTTGAGCCAGGCTGGCTCGGATCATATTCATCCAATTCCAGCAGTTCCGATAAGGTCATCCCTCTGCTGTCCGCTTCGTTATAAATCTCCCGGTCGATATCAATTGAAGCTGACCGACTGAGATCGACTCTTCCGCGATTTGAATCAGCGTTTAGATTGCGCTGAAGATTGACAAACGCCGATGATTGTAAAAATTGGTCAAAATCCATTATATCCCCCTTTATCAATTTAAAAGAATTACACAATTTGATGTACCATTGACTTCCAGCACTGTTCCCCTGGCAATATTTCCTCCAGCCGGATCGGAAGCGACCGTTGGCGCTTGCTTCACTGTACCGGAAGTTCCCCCTACTACTCTGTTGCCGATTGTCGGATAGGTAGCGCTGGTAGCCAGACGGCAGATTCCCCCCACCTGAACTGTAGCCAGTCTTTCACCGTCATCATTATCGGTTAAGGTTAAACTGATAAGTTTTCCAAGAAGCTGCCCGTCGACAGTTATCGGGCCGACTTCATTGCTGGCCGAGAGCATAACCGGTTCGCCAATATTGTCATCTTTCAAATCATCAACACCGGCTGTTTGCGATATATTGAATGCCGCCAGAACCGGAGCGATCGCTTCGAGATTTTGATCTCTTACAGACATATTATTCTCCTGTTACTAAAATTCCATAATAAATTAGCCGGGTGATTAAACCCACATGGCCGGGACCAAAATCCCACAACTTTCTAATTATAATTTGCCGCTTTTATGTTATTTTTTGAGGACTGTTTCACCAAACCAAAACTGGCTGGAAAGGTATCCCGAAACCGAGCGGAAATAATTCGATACTGACGGATCAAATCTTCTGATTTTTTACCTGCGAGTCCCTCAAGATATTCCAGAGTGCTCTCAAGATCATCCCGGTTTTGACGGGCAGCGGTAATGGCTTTCACCATCCCTGAAATCCGCTCTATATAATCTTTTTTTAAATGTAAATATTCATCCGCTGATTGGTACAACTCAGGCAACTCATTCAATAGCAGGGTCAATGACCCATTGAGCTTGTCGAAATCAATTTGTGTTAGATTCTCTGCATTTAACGATTCGAGAATCTCTTTTATATCACTGATATTATCATTATTTTTTTTCAAGCTTCTCTCCTGACTTATTTACGAGGTGGGCTTCAATCCTGGTTAAACGAGTCTCTATCTCTTTGGAAAACTGATAAAACTGTTCTCTGCTAACTACCCCCTCTTTTAATATTACCTCAATATTTGCCAGTTTTTTGTCAAGGGTTCCAACTACAACCCCTTCGGCTTTGTCAGCCAGCTCGATTTTCAATGACTGAATTGTCAAGAAATAGGCTGCCACTACTCCCATTATGATGGTAATCACATTGAGAATCGGACCTCTAATGCGAAAGGCATTTTCATTATTGCTTTCAGACATTACTCTGCCCTTTTTTATTTCCCCTATAGAACAGCCATCTCTCTTGATTTTCGATTTTAATTGGCTGAATAATATATTCATCTCTGAGATGGCCGGATAACTGCATTATTATCCCATCATTAATGGCATTATATCCTACAATTTTTCCGCATTTAATTATATGAGAATTGGAAATATCAATGGCATCAACCTCGCTCAGACGATCGGCAATAAAACGCCCCCCTTTTAAAAGGCGCGCAAGGTTAAATTGTCTAATTATGAATCTATCAGTTCCACCATCGCCGCCAATACCGACAAAAGCGTTACCGGTTCGATCAGAGATATGTAA
>CAYPUP010000120.1:0-6628 GCA_964413795.1 uncultured Ignavibacteriales bacterium | reverse complement strand
TGGTTTCCTCCAATTGAGATGGAATCCCATGATGGATCCGCTAACTTTGCCAGTTCATTGCCGGCATCAATTACCCAGATGCTGATAGTAGTATCATCGGAGAGACTATCATTATCGGTAACTGTAAAGTTTAGTTGATATTCGACACTATCCTCCATCGCTTGACAGAAACCGGGAGTCCAGGCGAAGGTTGCTGAATCAGTCAAAATATCATAGGGAGTAAGACTCCCATTCCCAAAAATATGGGGACGCGGCAGACTGGTAAATTTAAAGAGAGTATCATCGGAATCAATATCACTTGCCCTTAGATCAAACGTAAGGGTGTTGTTTTCCATTACACGAAATCTATCGGATTCGCAAAATATCTCTGGTGGAGTATTTGATTGGTCAATTATACGTATGTTTACAATTTTTATCTCTGAAACAGTATCACCATCCATAGTATAAAAAGACAAACTATAGCTGGCAGCATCGGTATCCGAAGGAGTCCATAAGAATCTGCCGACAGAATAATTGGTATCGACTACCAGAATCTCCCAATTCCATCCGGTTTTATTGTTGTTACTTAAAGCCTCAAAATTTGAGGCTAGAGTTAGAGTATCAAGTACATTCCCATCTTCAAAAGTGATCTCAAAATAAAATTGATCATCTTCATAATTGGTAAGAGTAATAGAGCCATCAGGATTATTCACTCTGAGAGTAGCATCAGTATAGAGGGATTTGAATTCAGGAATTTTGTTAGCTGTGGGGAGTATGGAGATATTTACTGTTGCGGTATCCATCCCGCTAAGTTGATCATCTGCTTCAATTTTTAATACATAATTTCCCCGGTCACCATCGCTCGGCCTCCATGAAATAAAAGCAGAATCGTTTGACATGATTAATACAGGAGTAATACCGCTGTTGGGAGTAGGAGATAGATTCATGATATTAAACAATGGATCAGGAGCGCCAATACATTCTCCATCAGGATCTGTTCCGGTAACAATCAATGTATCAGGTATCTCTTCAGTTAATGTCCATAGACTTGAGGATACTATTTCAGGTTTTTGATTACCGGCATCCAGAAGATCAAATCCATCAGAGATTAAAATATCACCGGAGTCATTGATCGCTCTTAAGGCAATCGTTACAGAAGAACCAAGTTGATCAAAATCACAATAAGCCGGATTCCATGTAACAGTGGCATGAGTCGGATTACCGGGTATTGATTGAATGAATGCGCCTGGCGGAAGAGTGACTTCATTAATTATTATCAAATCGGAGGGATGAGTAACATCTTCGGCCCGATAATATAGAATTGTTTCTCGGTTTTCACGAAAATTATTAAAACTGCTTGAATCCGGATCAAAAGAAAATTTCAGGTCAGTTGTTGGAAGAACTTCAATTATAATTGTTGTATCAACAAAAACATTATAATTATCTCTACCGGAAAAAGAGATTTGGTATGATCCTATATGAGTTTCATTCGGCCAAATCCTGAGAATCCCACTGATACTATCAGGGTAATTTATTTCTTCATTCCAATCAAAAGTAACAATGGCATTTAATTCAGTTAAATCAGTATTAATCGTGTAGGCCATATCTAAATTAGCATCTTCATCCTGGGCAGTTATCCATATATTAAGTTCTTCATCTGGTCGAATGTAAGCGGTATCAGTTGTTAGTGATGTTGATCCGTTTCTTTTAATTGTAAAAGTAGGCGAGTCATTTACATTTATAACCACTTTGAAGGTATCAACACAAAAAGCTCCACAGGGATCGGTACAGATAATTGCAACATCCAGAGTTATATCATCAGGGACATAATATTTCCAAAAATAATTACCGGCTTCCGATACAATTTCACCTTCTGTAGTCTGGCCGTACAAGTCAATGATAGGCGCCGATTGCAGACCTGCCTCAAAATCAAAATCACTGCATCCCACCGGTACCTTGATATAAACAAGCGGATCGGCAAGATTAATTATGGTGTCCCTGACAAGACAGATTGGCTCGCTGTTTCTAATAATATTAAAAATATGAGAAACCGTATCACTGACATCGCATCCATCAGCAACTTCTGCAGTTACTATATATGTCCCCGAGGTATCAACTGTAAGAAGCATCTCCCCATCGGAACTTATGGAAGCACCATTTGTTAAAGAACTCCACTTCAAAACAGGGAAGGTAATATCAACAGCACTGAATTTATGAGAAATTGAAGTATCCCCGCAGATAAATATTTCACCCGGCGCAGTTGAATCGGCAACCGGCGGTTCATTTAAATTGAGGGTAATAATAATATCATCAATATCGCTTAATCCGCAATTATCAGTTACTTTTACTTCTACAGTATAGATGCCGGATTCATCGGGAGTGAGACAGACTTGATTGTTAACTGTATCAATTACAGCTGTTGGATGACCAACTGATAATTCTTCGGTGATAATATCCAGCGGATCATTGTCGATGACAGTGTAAGTTACACAGATCTGTTCCGGTTCACAAAGGTCAAATGATTGATCCACACCTAAAGAGACGTCTGGAGGGGTATTGATAGTCACATTCATATAAATGGTATCTTCAGCAATAACATCACAAGAATCAGTTACAACGATAATTTCCTGATATACCCCCGATGCGACAGGAATATACCGGATTCGATTCAATGCAACATTAAGTGTTCCCGGACTTCCCGAACTGAGCGTTTCTGATTTAATATTACCATCACTGTCAGTTACTTCATAAAATATTTCATAAAATTCACCGGCACATAAAAAGAGATCGAGGGTATCAGAAGCCTGGGATGGAATAAAGTTTACTGACGGGACAGAGTTCTCGGTAACAGCAATAATTGTCTCACAGGAATCTTTTTCACCGCATGAATCGATGCAGATAAACTTAAGAAGATTATCGCCTGCAACAGGATTAAAAGTAATGCTTGTACCAACCAAATCCAATGTATCAATACCAATAACAATAAAAGTAGAATCTAAGTTGTTATCAGGATCAGTGCAGGAGAAACCATCGATAGTGATCGGATCGGCTATATCACAGGCAAAATGCAAACTATCGGGCGGGCAAATCGGAGGCTCCGGCGGAGAATTCATAACAAATGTAACCGTAAAGGGGGACTCGCAAATTTCTCCAAGAGCATCTTCACACTGGATTGTAACATTGACAACTTCACTACCAGTTGGAGTATATTCCCAGTTTCCCCCAACTACTGCCCCAACTGCCGGGACAGACACTATAACAGGTCCTGAGACAAGGTCGCCATCGGCATCAGTACACCCAACCGGGAGACTTACCAATACAGGTGCACATTGGAAAATAGTCGTATCACTGGGAGTGATACATTCCGGATCGGCCGCCCATGAGGCTGATGCAGCAAAACACAAAAGAAGGATTAGAATAATTATCTTATTATATTTATAAATTATATTCATATTCAATAAAAGGGGGATACCCTCAGTTTCCTGGGATGGGAGGATCAGGCAAATCATCCCAAACACTTCCGGGGACTGTTCCTTTATCCCCATTGTTATTTAAAAATATTATCAAGGCACCGATACCAATTCCGACAATCGGACGATTTATAATAAAATCTTTTCCACCAACCGGATTGAACGCTATTTTTTTAAAAAAAGACTCTTTTGGAGTTAGCCCTATTTGATTTACAAATTCAGAGTAATGAGGATGGGCTGTTAGTTTGTATTCCGGTTTTTCAGGAGGAGCAGCTCCTTCTCCTTTTAAATTTCCAATAATTATAAAATTGGAATCGCGTACTTCACCAATAAAGATAAGCTGTTGTCTCTTAATTGAAAGATGACGCATATTTCTATATTTTTCAGGCGTCACCAGTTCGCCATTCCATGGTTTTTGCCCGTTTGTCCAGGCGGCTACATCGCCGTATTGAATGGAAGTAGTTCCATCATTATTTTTTTGTAAATAGAGAATATAGTTGGAATTATCCAGCCAAATCGGGCCACAATAATCATCAACAATTACCGGGGATTCGTTTATTGGAAAATTGGAAATAGAATTAACGCTGATCTTCCCCTGTTTATTTTTGGATATTTTTCTGATGTTGATATTGTAATCTCTGTTTTCTTTTTTACTATATATATTCCCTTTATAATAATAAAATGCAATCCTGTCCCCATGCAGCGGATCCCAGGAAGGAGAAAGCATGCTATTCTTATCAGAATCAATCATCATCCAAATTGATTGAGAATCGGGCAAAGACTTAAATGATGATGTCGAATAAAGTTCACCGTGGCCTAAATTCAAAAATTCGGTAAAAGCCAGTATTCCGGTTTGTTTATTAGGATTCCATGAAATAAAATTACTAATAATTTGATTGTTACTGGGAACACTATATAAGTTGGGTGAATATTTTTTGGGGAAGCTAAGAAATTTATCCATCCCGGTTAAAAGATAAATATTATATTCACCTGATTGATTCGATTGAATAGCAATCATAGATCCATCGGGAGACCAGCGTGGATTACGATTTTTTATTTTCATATTCTTATTAGAATTTTCAGTCAGGAGAACATGTTTGTTTTCGTTTAAATAATAAAGATAAACATCCTGATTATCACCTTTTGAATGGGTATAAACGGCAACAATCTCTCCATAGGGGCTGATAACCGGACACCAGTCAAGATCATAATTTTCTGGGGCTGCATTTCTGATGGACATCCCAAACTCTTCTAAAATATCCACCTCCGCTTTTCTTGTTTCAAGAGGAATAATTTCCACCAGACTATCTTGAAGTATATTATACCAGTAAAGCCTAATCCCCGCTTCTGTCCGCATTTCAAAAGAAATAATATTTCTGTCAAGAGGGCATATCTGAGGATGTTCATATATTCCTTCCAGACCTCTAAATGATTCTGCTTCCTCGGATGGAATTTGAATAAATGTTGAAACGCCAAAAGGAGCATTTGCCCATGCTGAAAAATTTATAAATAATAAAATAAAAGTGGCTATTACTTTATTTCTTATGCCATTCAAATCTACCAATTTAGATACGCTCATAATTATAAGTATAATCAATTTTTACAAGATTCATATTAGTTTAATAAACCTACTATTGGTGATCACTTGAGTCAAGAGTTCTTTAAAGAAGTAAAATAGTTTGGCAATAAGGGGGAAAATGCAGGGCTAATGAAAATTAACCCTGCAGAAAATATTTCCATAATAGAATATCTCAAAATATTAACACTAACCCTTAGCGCCGGTAAATAGACCGATAAGATTGCCATCCAGATCGCTGAATTGGCCATAAGCCCCATGAACGGGAATGGGCGTCTTGGTTTTGACGATTTTCCCTCCAAGCCTTTTGGCTTTGGCCAAATAAGCATCAATATCATCGACTTCGACATAAAAGACAATTCCTCCGCCGGGAGCAATATTATTTACCCGCGAGATGCCGCCGCCGGGTGGAGTTTCCGGATTAAAAAATATATATTCCTCCCCCATCGGACTGCTGATATTCCAGCCGAACAGTGATTCATAAAACTTACTGGCGGCGACTGAATCTTTTGAGGCTATTCCCAGATGACAAATAGTGTTTTTTCCCATTTTGGGTTCCTCCTATTTTATTATTTTTAATTTTTCAGTGTATTTACAGTTATATAATAAAACAATTTATATCTTTATAATCAACGATTAATCGACCCGAATTGTTTCCTTTAAATACCAAATTTTTACTTGATCTTTTTTTATTTAACCATTAAACTTAGATAGGAATTAAATTAACTTTGTTACCTGGAAGGGGGATGATTTTATGCTGGCCATTATGAATTATGACACAGGTAAGTTATGCCTCGGAAGGAACAAAGCTTAAGATTTCATCATATTTGAATCGAGCCTCCCATACCGGGTGGTTTTTTTTTGCTCCATTTTGGCATTACATATCTGATCTCTAAAAATATCATTTTAAATTATAAAATATTGATTTTTAGAATTGTTAATTCAAATAAGGAATATTAGCGATGAATATAGAATCATTGGGTTGGAATAATTTTTTTGAACAGCACTTTGTTGAATATCTTGACTCTGGCCTCATACCTGCGAGAGTTTCTCAAGAACACAAAAACATGTATCGAATTTTATGCAGTAATGGAGAATTGTTAGCTGAAATATCAGGTAAATACCACTATCAGACGACGGAAAGATCAGATTTTCCCTCGGTTGGTGACTGGGTTGCGGCGGAACCAATCGGCAGTGATCAGGCAATAATTCATACGCTTTTACCTCGGAAAAATAAATTCTCCCGCAAAGTACCCGGTTCCAATACCATTGAACAGGTGCTGGTAGCCAATATTGATAAGCTTTTTATAGTCTGTGGTCTTGATGGTGATTTTAATCCACGCAGGATTGAACGCTATCTGACTGTTGCCTGGGATAACGGAACGATACCAATAGTAGTTCTGAATAAATCTGATCTGAGTGAAAATCCTGATTACGATGTTGCTGAAGCAAAAGCGGTATCGTTTGGAGTACCGGTCATTCCGGTGAGCGCTAAAAGTGGTGATGGGATAGAATTGCTAAAAAAACATATCGGCTCAAACGAAACCGTAAGCCTGCTTGGCTCATCGGGTGTCGGTAAATCTCGTATTATCAATGCACTGCT
>CAYPUP010000119.1:0-6650 GCA_964413795.1 uncultured Ignavibacteriales bacterium | reverse complement strand
GGTCACACACACGCCTTTGGCGTGTCCAAGACCCAACACAACATAACCTGGGGTTTTTCAACACACCCGAATGCGGGAATCAATCTCCAAATGGGTTCCCTTTCAAGTCGGAGATGACACAGGCATAGCCTGATGTTAGGCACAGCCTGTTATTTAGCCAACTGCCTCAGCACCATATGCAGAATGCCGCCATTGCGGTAGTATTCAATTTCAATCGGAGTATCCATACGAACAATCATATTGAATTTCTTCTCACCATCGGATGATAAAGCCTTAACCGTAATTTCCTGTTTCGGGCGAAGGTTGTTGGACAATCCCTCAATCGTAAACAGTTCTTTACCCGTAAGGCCGAGGCTCTCTCTGTTATCGCCATCTTTAAACTGCAGCGGAAGAATACCCATCCCAACTAAGTTGGAACGATGAATCCGTTCATAGCTGACCGCCAGCACTGCTTTAACTCCTAATAAATTGGTTCCTTTGGCTGCCCAGTCGCGCGATGAACCCATCCCGTAATCCTTGCCGCCGATAACAACCAGTTGTGTCTTTTCCTCTTTGTATCTCATCGCAGCATCATAGATTGACATCGGTTCTTCGGAAGGATAATGCACCGTCACGCCTCCCTCGGTTCCGGGAGCCAGAAGATTGCGCAGTCTTATATTGGCAAAAGTTCCGCGCGCCATAACCCGGTCGTTACCTCTCCGCGAACCGTAAGAATTGAAATCGGCGAACTGTACCCCATTGTCCATAAGGAATTTTCCGGCTGGTGAATCAGCCTTAATTGCTCCCGCCGGTGAAATATGATCGGTGGTGATTGAATCCCCAAGCATCGCCAGGACACGGGCATCGGTTATCGGTTTTATATCGCCGGCTTCTTTAGCCATACCTACAAAGAATGGGGGTTCCTGAATATAAGTCGATTTTTCCTCCCAATCATAAAGATCGCCTGAAGGGGATTTGATTTTGTTCCACATTTCGTTGCCATCGGATACTTTGCTGTACTGATGGCGGAACATCTTCGGACTAACCGATGAAGCAATGACATCCATGACCTCTTTTTGAGTCGGCCAGATATCCTTTAGCATGACATCTTTGCCATGTTTGTCTTTTCCAATCGGATCAGATGTTAAATCAATATCAACTGTTCCCGCTAAAGCATAAGCAACCACCAGCGGCGGCGATGCCAGATAATTAGCTTTGGTGTGCGGACTGACTCTTCCCTCAAAATTGCGATTCCCGGACAGGACAGCCGAAGCAACAAGATTGCCATCGTTGATAGCCGTAACAACCGCATCAGGTAAAGGACCGGAATTACCAATACAAGTCGTGCAGCCATACCCAACCGTATTAAATCCAAGTTTATCCAACGGTCCCGTTAATCCGGCCTTATTTAAATAATCAGTGACCACTCGTGAGCCGGGAGCCAGAGAGGTCTTAACATAAGGTTTAACCATCAGCCCCTTTTCAACGGCTTTTTTGGCTACAAGTCCGGCTGCTATCAAAACTGAAGGATCAGAAGTATTGGTACAGGAAGTAATAGCCGCAATGACAACCGCCCCATGTCCGATTTCAGTTTTATTTCCACTTTTGACAATAGCAGTATTGTTAAGATCATTTTTTGAAAGTTCAAAGCCGCGCTCTTTGATAGGAGCAGTGAGGTCTTTATTAAAAGCAGATTTCATCATGGATAAAGAAATTCTATCCTGTGGGCGTTTTGGACCGGCCAGTGATGATTCAACCTTTGAAATATCCAGTTCCAGCGTATCGGTAAATTCCGGCGCCGATGATCCCTTATCCCGAAAGAGCATCTGTTCTTTGGCGTAAGTTTCTACCAAATCAATCTCTTCTTCGGTACGGCCGGTCATTTTCAAATATTCAAGAGTAGTCTTATCCCAGGGGAAGTAACCCATAGTCGCTCCATATTCAGGAGCCATATTGGCTATCATCGCCTTTGTCGGTAGCGGAAGATCATCGAGAGCCGAACCAAAATATTCTACAAATTTTCCAACTACTCCTTTTTTACGAAGCATCTGGGTAACAGTCAACACCAGGTCAGTTCCCGTGACCCCTTCGGATAGTTTACCGGTCATTTTAAAACCGATAACTTCGGGAGTAAGCATATAAATCGGCTGCCCCAGCATGACTGCTTCGGCTTCGATTCCACCCACACCCCAGCCGACAACTCCGAGACCATTAATCATCACCGTGTGACTGTCGGTTCCAACTAAACTGTCTGGAATTGCTACGCCATCTTTTATCAGCACGCATTTGGCAAGATATTCCAGATTCACCTGATGGCATATTCCGGTTGCTGGTGGAACGACACGGAAATTATTAAATGATTTCTGTCCCCAGTGAAGAAACTGGTAGCGCTCGTTGTTTCGTTCAAATTCTTTTTCGACATTTATGTTCATAGCATCGTTTGACCCAAAAGCATCAACCTGAACCGAGTGGTCGATTACCAAGTCAACCGGAACCAGCGGATTAATTTTTTTGGGATCGCCCCCCATTCTTTTCATTGCTGAACGAAGAGCCGCCAGATCTACAACTGCCGGCACTCCGGTGAAATCCTGCAAAAGAACCCGGGCCGGTTTAAAAGGAAGTTCGACATCACCAACCTTTTTGGCGTTGTATCCAGCCAGTTTGATAACATCTTTTTCATTAACAATATGATTGTCAACATTGCGAAGAACCGCTTCCAAAAGTATTTTTATCGAGTAGGGCAGCTTTTCTATATTACCATGCTTGGCCAAACTGCTTAGTTGATAATATTTATAGCTGTTGTGTTTGGTTTTGAGAGTCTTGAGCGCTCCAAAGGGGTCCATGATTTATCTCCTCTAATAAAAAAATATTTCAATTATCCGAACAGGGAAAATATATAAATTATGGTAAAATGACAAGCACCATCGAATTAAAGGGGGAAAATATGATTATTTGACAATTTATTATTGTGTAGTATTATTTATTCCCGGTATAATTGTAATTTTAAGGAATTGATGTGATTGTTATTGAAAAAAATGAGACTCACCTTTCATTAAAAACACCTGCCAAGGTAAATCTCTTTTTGGAAGTGCTTGATAAGCGTCCCGATGGCTACCATAATATCAATTCTCTTTTTCAGGCTGTTTCTTTATTTGATACTTTGACTTTTGAGCTTTCCGACAACCCTGATATTTCACTTACTATAAAGAATACCAAAGACTTAAAGCCAGACAACAATAATCTTGTGTATCGGGCGTTTCAGTTAATGAAAGAGAATTTCAATCTAAAAAAAGGGTTTCTTATAACCCTTGAGAAGAATATCCCGATTGCCGCGGGCCTGGCCGGAGGTTCATCTGATGCCGCTGCTACCATATTGGCCTGTAATATCTTATACGATTTAAAACTAAATTATAATAAAATGGCTGAATTAGGTCTTAAACTTGGCTCCGATATTCCATTTTTCTTTTCCGCAGGTCAGGCGTTGGTTACCGGACGGGGTGAAAACATCAAAGAGACCAGCTATCCCACTGATTATCATATGGTTTTAGTGACCCCGGATATTGCCATTTCGACCGCCGAGAGTTATTCCAGCCTTAAAAGAGACTTGACAAAATCCGACGATCCTTTTATTTTACCCCGTTGCGAGGCGGTTAAAGAATTCATTGATTATTTATCCGGTTCACGCAATGACTTTGAAAGGGTGCATCTTGAATCCTACTCGCAACTAAGCAGGATAAAAGATGATCTGAAAAAATTTGGAGCAGGCTTGGTTCGTATGAGCGGATCAGGACCTACGGTATTTGGGATCTTTGATGTAATCCCGGAAAGGGAGGAGTTTGATACTTTCGGTTGGGGGAATTGGCTTACCAATGTGGTGAAACCAATTACCCTCCAGAGGCAGGTTCATTTTTGAAAGGGAGGCGCCGTGGAGATTACAGAAATCCGGGTGACTTTAAGAGATGAGGAACGATTAAAAGGTTTTGCTAACGTAACTTTTGATAATGCCTTTGTTGTTAGAGGGATGAAAATTATCCAGGGCAATACAGGTTATTTTGTTGCAATGCCAAGCCGCAAGCGTTCCAATGGCACTCACCAGGACATCGCC
The DNA here is from genome assembly GCA_964413795.1 of uncultured Ignavibacteriales bacterium. Lineage (GTDB taxonomy): Bacteria > Zixibacteria > MSB-5A5 > GN15 > FEB-12 > DAOWMZ01. The sequence continues at coordinate 2,566 of CAYPUP010000119.1, read as the reverse complement.
CATCCGGTCAACACCGAGATGAGGGAAGAGATCGAAAAGCTGGTTCTGGAAGCGTATGAAAAAGAGTTAAAGGTGCAAAGCAGTAACAGCAGCAGCTTTAGCGACCAAGAGAGATGATGACCTAAGTTTGGGGCGTCGTCAAGCGGTAAGACACCAGCCTTTGGAGCTGGCATTCGCAGGTTCGAATCCTGCCGCCCCAGCAATATTGGTTGTGATGCAGGCCTGGGTTAAAACGGCCTATTGGTTGTTTTAAAACAGGTTTAACTTTGATGGAGTAATACGAGCTGAACGATGATTGTACGTGACGAAATCAGAATTGTTACCGGAAATGCTAACAGGTCGTTAGCTGCTAATATTGCAGCATATATCGGAGACAGATTGACCGATTGTACCGTAACAACTTTCTCCGATGGCGAAATTTTTGTCCAAATTAACGAGAATATACGCGGAGCCGACGTCTTTATAATTCAGCCCACTAATCCACCGGCCGATAATCTGATGGAACTACTGATGCTTATCGAAGCCTCACGGAGAGCCTCGGCTATGAGAATCACTGCTGTCATCCCCTACTACGGCTACGCACGAGCTGACCGCAAAGACCGGCCGAGGGTTGCTATCACAGCCAAACTTGTATCAAATCTTATTACCATTGCCGGAGCTGATCGGGTTATGACTATGGATCTTCATGCCAGCCAGATTCAGGGATTTTTTGACCTTCCCCATGATCATATGTATTCTTCGAACCTGTTTAACAAATACTTCAAAGAAAAGAATATAGAAAACCTTTGCCTGGTTTCCCCTGATGTCGGCTCGATAAAACTTGCCCGAGTAACAGCCAAAGCATTAAATGCCGACCTGGCTATTGTTGACAAGCGTCGTCCAAGACCTAATGAAGCAAAGGTTATGAATTTGATCGGTGACGTTGAAGGAAAAAATATATTGATTCGTGATGATATGGTTGATACGGCCGGTACTCTCTGCCAGGCTGCCTATTTCCTTAAAGAGAGCGGTGTCCTTGATATTTATGCCGCCTGCACCCATGGCGTTTTATCAGGCGAAGCTATCAACAGGATCAATGAATCACCTATCAAGAAAATGATTATTACCGACTCGATTGATCTTTCCGGAAAAGATCTTAGTGATAAATTTGAAATTCTAAGCTGCGCGGAACTTATCGGAGAAACTATCAAAAGAATATTCGACGAAGAATCAGTATCCTCGCTGTTTAAAGATCAACCGATGATTTCATAAGATTGCAAACAATACTTTTGGAGGTTTAATAAGAAGATGAAAGAGATTGCCCTGTCCGCCGATATCCGTGAATGTTCCGGTAAAGGCGGCGCCCACAGAACAAGAGCTGAAGGTAAAATTCCAGCGGTTGTTTATGGTCCGGAAATTGCCCCCTTTTCAGTTGCTCTACATGAAAAAGAATTTCGTACAGCTATGAAAAACGCCACCAGCAGCAGTATTCTTGTCCTGAATGTTGGCGGTAAAGAAAACAAAGTTGTCCTTCGTGAAATTCAACGCGACCCGATTACCAGTCGTGTCACTCATCTTGATTTTCATGCCATCTCGATGACAAAGCCTATTAATATCTTGGTGCCGATTAAATTCCATGGCACTCCCATTGGCGTTAAAAACGATGGCGGCATCATGCAGACAACTCTGCGCGAACTCGATATTTCCTGCTTGCCGGGTGATATTCCCGACCAGATTGACGTTGACGTCACCAATCTTGGTATCGGTGAATCGGTCCACGTAAAGGATTTGGATTTGGGTAATGTATCTATCCTGACTGAATTAGGACGAACTATCGTAGTTATCAGTGCCCCGACCATTATCAAATCTGCCGCAGCTGAAGGTGCTGAAGCGGCTGAAGGTGAAACAGCCGAAGCTGCTGAAGGCGCCGAAACTGCTGAGGGAGCCGAAGGTGAAAAGAAAGCCGAAGGCGGCGATACCAAGAAAAAAGAGGAAAAGAAATAGCAACCTTGTTGCTTTTTGTGAGATAATAATTCTCTTAGATAAAAAACCACTGCTTAGGCGGTGGTTTTTTTATTAGCAATTACTAATTAGCAGACATCAAAGTAAGCGGCAGATGTCCACCTCTGCTCTTTTTATGATTAATAAATTCGTATGACATTACGAATGATCTGACTGAAATTTATTAGATTAGCTGACAATATTTCTCCTTCCAAAATTATTAATACAGATAACACGCTATTGCATAAGGAAATCTATAATTGACAGGAGAACCAACATTATCCGGCATGGAGATTGTTACTATATAACTATGAGTGTTCTTATAATTTAAAAATGTGTGATGGAAGTCTCATTCTTATCACCCACGGCTGGCATTCTTTCATTCACCCGTCAGGGGCGGTATTAAACAATTAGTACTGTAAGGGCGAAGCATTCAAATACGATTACAGCAATTATTCAAATTGATTTGTTTAAGAATGCTTCGCCCCTACTTGAAATAAATGCATTCTGTAAAATATTATATGAAATCAAGAGACAACACGAAGTGGAAAAACAGGCTATGCCTGCTACATCATGTCATCAGGGT
>CAYPUP010000118.1:2846-6654 GCA_964413795.1 uncultured Ignavibacteriales bacterium | reverse complement strand
TCCCGCCTACAGTTAGCAAAGTAGGGGTTTTTGTAGATACAGAGTTAAATAAAATATTGAATACAGCTCATAAATTAAACCTGGATTTTATTCAATTCCAGGGTGCTTATAATTCATCTGATGTCTTAAAGGCAAAAAGGCTAGGCTTTAAGACTATACAGGCATTTCACATCAGGAATAAAAAAGATTATAATATCGTTTATAAAAGCAATGCGGATATGGTTCTTTTGGATAATAAAACAACGACTCTTCCCGGTGGAACCGGAAGAATTTTTAATTGGGGAATTAAACCGCCGAGAAAGATTAAAAATCTGATATTGGCTGGTGGGATAAACAGCAATAATGTGAAAAATTGTATAAAAATATTTTCACCGCTGGTTATTGATGTCAGTTCCTCAGTAGAAAACACTCCAGGCATTAAGTCAGCTAAAAAGCTTAAAGAATTATTTGAAGTTTGCAATGAGTTAAGATATGGTAAGTAAACATAAAATTACGCCTGATAAAAACGGAAGATTTGGTAAATTCGGTGGTCGATATGTGCCGGAAACGGTAATCTACGCACTTGATGAACTCGAAGAATGTTTTAATAAAATAATAAATGACAAATCATTCCAAGAGAAGCTTTCATCTCTTCTGAATAATTATGTTGGTCGTCCTACGCCGTTATATTTTGCTGAACGTTTTACAGAGTATCTCAAAGGACCGAAAATCTATTTTAAACGGGAAGACCTTACCCATACCGGTGCCCATAAGATTAATAATACAGTCGGCCAGATTTTATTAGCCCGCCATATGGGGAAAAAGAGAATAATTGCCGAAACCGGCGCCGGCCAGCACGGACTTGCAACGGCAACCGTCTGCGCCCGCTTTGGCATGGAATGCATTATTTACATGGGAGCGGAAGATATCGAACGACAGGCTCCTAATGTCGATAAAATGAGATTGCTTGGTGCAGAAGTAAACCCGGTGTATAGTGGGTCTAAGACCCTAAAAGATGCCACCAGTGAAGCGCTCAGAGACTGGGTTACCAATGTAAGAAATACTTTTTATATCATAGGTTCGGTTGTCGGGCCGCATCCGTATCCAATGATTGTCAGGGAATTTCAATCGGTGATAGGCAACGAGACAAAAGAGCAGTGTCAAAACCAATTGAAAGGTTTACCCGATTATATCGTTGCTTGTGTCGGGGGAGGATCAAATGCTATCGGTATTATGAATGCTTTTATAGATGACCTCAAGGTAAATCTTATCGGAGTGGAAGCAGCCGGTCACGGGTTAAAATCTGGCAAGCATGCTGCTACATTGTCACTTGGCAAGCCCGGTGTTCTGCATGGATCCTTAAGCTATCTATTGTTTGATAAGGATGGCCAGGTTGTCTTGCCCCACTCTATTTCTGCTGGTCTGGATTACCCGGGTGTGGGGCCTGAACACTCTTATCTGAAAAACACCAAGAGGGTAGTATATAAAAATGTAACTGATAAGCAGGCTCTTGATGCTTTTAAATTAGTCTCAAAGCTGGAAGGGATTATCCCCGCTCTGGAATCATCACATGCTCTGGCTTATTTGATAAAAGATAAAAAGTTGTTTAATAAGAATCAAAATATTGTAGTCTGTCTCTCCGGCCGGGGAGACAAGGTTATGGGCATTATAAAGGGAACTATAAGTGGCTAACCGAATTAAAATATCATTATCTTCCATGGGAAATCGCAAGCTTCTGATACCCTTTTTTACTGCCGGGTATCCCGATTTTAAGACTTCGATGGAGTATGTTCGAGTTGCTGATGAGAGTGGTGCCGATATGGTTGAAATCGGAATACCTTTTTCGGATCCGCTGGCTGATGGCCCCCTGATTCAATATAGTTCTCATATTGCTTTGCAAAACGGCACTAACCTGAAATCAATTTTAGATGGGGTAAAAAAGCTGAGATCGGACTTATCAATTCCAATAATACTGATGGGCTACTATAACCCGATACTTACCTATGGTGATAAATTTCTGATTGATGCAAAGTCAGCAGGTGTTGATGGTTTTATAATCCCTGATCTGCCTATCGAAGAAGCAGAAGAATTTAACCGACTAATCAGAAAAAATGATCTCTCATCTATTTATCTGATTGCTCCGACATCATCAGAGAATCGCATTAAAATGATTGCTGAAATGTCGACTGATTTCGTATATGCCGTAACTGTTACCGGGGTTACCGGTACCGGGAAAGTTTTTGGATCTGAGACCGATACCTATTTAAAGAAGTTAAAATCGATCCTGGATAAACCCTTTGTTGCCGGTTTTGGAGTATCATCGCCTGAATCAGCCCAGAGGTTGGCAAAACATTGCAATGGTGTGGTTATCGGATCAGCTTTGGTTGATATTATAAAGAAAACCGAATCGAAGAAATCATCCCTCAATGAAGTTGAGAGATTTCTTGTGAAAATTAGAAAAGCACTCTGATGAGCGAAAAGAAAATAAATAATATTCGCATCAAGATTGATGAGATAGATATCAGGCTTTTGTATCTTCTTAATCAACGGGCTGAAATTGTGCTTGATCTCGCTGAAGAAAAAATTAAAAAGGGACTTAAATTGTATGACCCCGAAAGAGAAGGAGAGATTTTTGTCAGGGTGACCGAAAAAAATCCCGGACCATTAGCATCAGAAGCTATAGTCAGGCTCTTTGAAAGAATAATTGATGAATCCCGCAGTCTGGAGAGATCCAAAGTCTATAATAAATCGGAAAGTGACTCAGAGAAATGATTATCATAATGGAAAACAGTGCTACCGATGAACAGATCCGGCAGGTTTATGAACGTCTTATTGATCAGGGTTTTGATATTCATCGCTCCACCGGTTCCACCCACACCGTTCTGGGCGTTGTCGGGAAAACAGATTTGGTTGATATTCGGGATTATGAAATCCTTGATGGTGTCCACGAAGTTATAAGAATCAGCGAACCCTACAAACTGGCCAGCCGGACCTTTCATCCTACCGACACGATTATTAAAGTCGGCAAAGCTGAAATAGGCAGCAATAAAATCGTTTTAATGGCCGGTCCCTGTGCAATTGAATCAAGAGAGCAAATCAGAAGAATTTCCAAAGGACTCAAAGGTACCAGTACTTCCATTCTTAGAGGAGGGGCCTATAAACCAAGGACTTCGCCTTATTCTTTTCAGGGTTTGGGTGAAGAGGGTTTGAAATTTATGCGCGAAGCTGCTGACGAGAACGGCCTGAAGGTTGTCTCGGAGGTTATGGACCGGATGGATATAATCCCCGCCCTTAAATATGTCGATATCATTCAGGTTGGCGCCCGTAATATGCAGAATTTCGCCCTCCTGAAAGAACTGGGCAAAGTTGACAAGCCAATTCTTCTAAAAAGAGGGATGTCGGCAACTTTAAAAGAGCTTCTTATGTCAGCGGAATATATCATGGCTGGTGGAAATCATAATGTTATACTCTGTGAGCGGGGCATCAGGACTTTTGAAACTTATACGCGCAATACTTTTGATATTAGCGCTATTCCGGTACTCAAAGAGCTGACACATTTACCAGTCATTGCCGATCCTTCGCATGGCATTGGCATTCGCAATAAAGTAGCCCCGTTAGCGCGGGCTTCAGTTGCAGCCGGGGCTGATGGCCTGATTATCGAAGTCCACTATGACCCGGATCATGCCGCTTCGGATGGCGCTCAGACTCTCTTTATGGAACAATATGATAAGCTGGTTAAGGAATTAAAGATAATCGCTACTGCCGTGGATCGTACTATTTAGATAAAAGGCTTGCTTTAGAGCCTTCAAATTCATTTTTTCTCACATTA
>CAYPUP010000118.1:0-2746 GCA_964413795.1 uncultured Ignavibacteriales bacterium | reverse complement strand
CAGCAACCGGTCTTGGTGGAGTACTCCTCGGTGAATATTGCCAAGCCCTTTGGTATCGCTCATTTAAGGACAACAATTCTTGGGGCATCACTGGCTGAGATCTATAAGAAACTGGGATACAATGTCATTCGCTTGAACTATCTCGGCGACTGGGGGACACAGTTTGGGAAGCTTATTGTTGCCTATCGAAAATGGGGGAGTGATCTCTCTCTCGATGATCCAACCCTGATTGATAAACTTTTTGATCTCTATGTGAAATTTCATATTGAAGCTAAAAAAGATGAGAGTCTGGAAGATGAAGCGCGGGAAACCTTCAAAGCTCTCGAAAACGGGGATAAAGAGACTTTTTATATTTGGGACAAATTCAGATCAATTTCATTAAAGGATTATGAAAGAATTTATAAAGCTATCGGGGTTGAATTTGACCTAATTACCGGCGAGGCTTTTCTAAATGACAAAATGGAACCGATTATTGAACGATTTAAGCAAGCCGGACTGACATCTATCTCAGAGGGGGCTTTGATTGTTGATCTTCAGGATGCGCAGCTCCCCCCGTGTTTACTGAGAAAAGCCGATGGGGCAACTTTGTATGCTACCCGTGATATAACCGGAGCTTTCTGGCGGAAGGATGAATATGATTATCAGAAATCTTTATATGTAGTAGCTAATTCACAGAGCGATCATTTTAAGCAGGTGTTCAAAACAATTGCTATGCTTGAGGATGCTGAGAACCTCCCTGCAGATGAAAGAATTGCAGACAAGGTCTGTCATGTTGATTTTGGCTGGGTAAAATTCGGCGATGAAGTAATGTCCACGAGAGCGGGAAATGTTATTAACCTCGAGGATGTTGTCAAAAAAGCGGTCGATCTGGTAAAAGAGAAAATTGCAGAGAAAAACCCTAATCTCGCAGCTATTGATAAAACGGCAAAGATGGTAGGATTGGGAGCGGTTAAGTTTTCTCAATTATCGGTTAAACGCCAAAAGGATGTTAACTTCAATTGGGAGGCTGTCCTCAGTTTTGAAGGGGAGACAGGCCCTTATCTTCAATATACCCACGCCCGTTTATGTTCTCTGATGCGGAAATATAACACTAAAATTGATGCTGATATAGAAGTAAAAAGGATAAATGACGAAGAAGAGCAACGGGTTATTGAATTACTGGCTGATTTCCCGGAATCGATTTCAGATGCTGCAAGAAATAATGATCCTTATTTTGTGGCCATACATTTGTTGAAATTAGCCGGTGCTTTTAATAAATTCTATCAGCGTAAAACCGAGAATAATCAGGTTGATAAAATTATATCAGATGATGCAGAATTATCAAAAGCCCGGATGGCACTGGTAAAATCGGTTCAGATTGTAATTAAAGAAGGCTTAAGGCTTCTTGGAATTCAAGCTCCGGAAGAGATGTAATTATGAGTTTGGTTGACATTAAGAAAGTAGCAGTATGCGGTTTTGGTCTGATTGGGGGAAGTATTACTCTTGATCTTCAAAAAGGCAGCAAGCTGCCTTTAACTGTAGCTTATGATAAATCTAAGATATTGATGGCATTAAAGAAAGACAAAAGATTTAAAGTAACGATTGAAGCGGATTTAAAAAAAGCCATTCATGGTTCTGATATAGTAATCCTTGCCGCAACTCATAGTGGCAATGAAAAACTACTGATGCAACTTACGAAAATGAAAAATCTAACCGACTGTTTGATAATTGATACTGGTGCTGTGAAATCAAGTATTGTAAAATTATCACATCAACTGAAATTATCCGAAGGGACTCAATTTCTGGCTTCCCATCCGATGTCAGGTAAAGAAAAAAAGGGGTTTGAAAATTCTGAAGCAGCTATATTTCAGGGTTATACCTGGTTTGTGGATGATGAAGTTAAACTGACCGAGAATAACAAAAAACGTTTTGACTGGCTTATTAATAAAACAAAATCACTCCCCGTTTATATTTCAAGCTCCCTTCATGATCAGCTTGTTTCTGAAATATCCCATCTGCCACAGCTTATTTCGACCATATTGGGAGCTCAAATTAATCCCGATATGATTTCATTGGCTGGCCCTGGGTTAAAATCGATGCTTCGTTTGGCGGGATCGCCTTATACAGTTTGGGAAGAAATTATTGATCAGAATCGTGATGAAGTTGTAAAATCCCTAAACTTATATATAGATAACCTGAACAGTATTGTTAATAAAATAAAGAAAAAAGAATCACTAAGTGATGTCTTTAAAGCCGCTGCCAGGAGTTATAAATGCTTATCGTAATGGAGATCAACGCCTCTAAAGGGGCTATAGATAATATATGTAAACTGATCGAAGAGATGGGCTTGACAGCTCATCCGATGCCTGGCGCTCAGCGAACGGCTATCGGTGTTACTGGTAATAAGTCCCAGGTTGACTCAGATCGAATTATGACTCAACCTGGGGTAAAAGAGATTATCCATGTTACCAAACCCTATAAACTTGTCAGCCGTGAATTTTATCCTGAATCTTCGATTATTGATGTAGATGGAGTAAAAATAGGGGGTGATGATTTTGTAATCATAGCCGGTCCCTGTTCGGTTGAAAGCCGAGATCAGTTGTTTACTATAGCCGAGTCGGTGGCTAAAAGTGGCGCCAAAATACTACGTGGGGGAGCTTATAAACCAAGAACATCACCATATAGTTTTCAGGGCTTAAAAGAGGCGGGATTGAAAATCCTGGCTGAGGCACGTGAACAATTCGGCCTTAAAATTGTCACCGAAGCT
>CAYPUP010000117.1:0-6693 GCA_964413795.1 uncultured Ignavibacteriales bacterium | reverse complement strand
CTGGTATAGTGCATATGATGCCGGAAGGATGTCATTATCCTGTTCAATGTCGGTTGCAAGCGAGGGGGTAAATTTAGTCAAATATGTAACGTAACCATTCATCACACTGGCAACAGTATATTCAACGCCAATTAATAAGTTGGTTGGCAGCGAATACTCACCGCTGGAATTAGTATATCCATCTTCAATCATCTCACCTTCCCGGCTGATATAGATATGGCTGTTGCCAAGCGGCTGACCGCCGGAAAGAATGGTTATTCTGTTTTCGATTGCGTAAGAGATATTCATATTCTGTTTTTCAGGCTTCGAGGTATAAACTATCAGAGTAGGGTCTCCATAAAAATTCTGCCCTAACACTAAATCACGATAATAATAATACATTTCCTTTGATGCATACATGGCTTTAACTGCCGGCTGACCAGGGTTGGCAAACAAGGAACTAAAATATTCCTCCTGCAAATAATAACTGCTGCCGACCCAGCCCCAGCGTGAATTGGCTACAAAACCAACCGCACCTGCTCCGGGGAGGGATAATAACTCCGATACTATCAGATGTCCGTTCTGGCCGTACTCCGCAATATCTTTATCAAAAGCGCCATTGTCGCAAGCCAGTGAATAATAAAAAGAGACACGGTTATTATTTTGGAGATCTAAAAAAGTGCCAAAGGTTCCGCTTGCCGGTCCGGTGATAAAATATGATTTGGGCCAATTGTTATATTCGGTGGTCCAGACGCCAAAAGCATCAGTCCGACCATGAGAGATAATATGGACAATCCCGAAACCATCGCTGATATGATCAATCAAGTTATAAGCTGAGGGATTTGTCGGATGAGGATCCGATCCTGATGGTGCTTCAACTCCATCGGTTGTGTCCACCTCAAAATTATCGGGGAAGGCCTGGGCAATAAAACCATGCTGGCCGCCAGAGTAATCGCGCATTTGATCGGAGCTGAAAAAGAATGTACGCTCCAGATATTCGGTATTCCCGCTGCCTGGATTGGTTTCATAAACAATTAGTTTGTTAACATAGTTATTCATCTGTTCGGCATTGTTAAAAGGGAGTCGTCCAACAAATAATTCCGGTGTTAAATCGGCAAGATCAACAGTCCTTTCTCCCCATACATTGTCGCCATCGGCATTCCAGTCTCCGTCCAAGTCGCCAAAATACAAATCAGCAATCTGCAGTTGATCCAAGGCAACCCCGGTGGTTGTTGAACTGTGGTAGGCATGCCGTATGGGAAGGATTGTTTCATCACCGGCCATTAATACATATTTCCCACCGTCAGCATAAAATACTTTAAGATACTCTCTTAGTTTTTCCGCATCATCCCGGCCGGAATAAAGGAGTATGATATCTTCCGCAATTTTAACTTCGGTTTTTATCCCGACAGCACATTTATAATCAGCCAGCAATTGGCAGGCTTCAACAAGAGGAGGGGAAGTTATAATCACATAATCAAGAGTCTCAGCACTTGAAAAATTCCGATTATCATTTTTGCTAATTTGCGATTTCAATAAATTTATGTCTTCGTCAGTTAAAAGTTCAGAGGGCAAAATTATTCGCTCGCCAATTTTCAATACCAGAGCTTCATTAAAAATTATATTTCCAGCGCTATCGATTGTAACCGGAAAAATTCTTACCCGGGCAAACCTTTGTTGATCTATAGTAATTTCATCGCTCAAATATACTGGAGTCTGTCCAAGTAAATTTCTCTCCGGCATTGGGTAATTATCATCAGCTGCTGTCACAAAATCTTCAGTCAGACTTTTCCCCTGAAGTAGATCTAATACATCTATTTTTAATATTTCTGACTTGATTTCATCTGATTTTTCTTCAGGAAATATTTCAAAGTAATAATTTTTCGAACTTAGCTTAAGGTTGGCGCTGACAGCTGTCGTTTCATAATCTGAATATCTGATTTCACCGGAATTAATATAATTCTCGACATTCTGCTTGTTAAAGAGAGTAGTTGAGTTTTCGTAAGAGTATGCTTTACTGGCAGTTACGTATATCAAGAAGGTTAAAATTAAAAGTCTTAGCACCTAAACCTCCAGTTTCATTAATTGTCATGTATTTTTAATGCAAAAGAGCCGCCATATTGGCTACTTAATATTTAAATTTTTCTGAGATCGTAAGATGTTGAATTGCAGTAGATTACAGCCAAGATAGAATTGTAAGGAAATTCTGTTCTTTTTTTTAATAATATTTATATGGCAAATATTCAACAATCTGTTGGGTTTTTGACTTCAAAAAAAATTGTCAATAAAAAAATGGTATCGTGTCTTCTTTTGATTCATCGTCTTACAATTCATAAAAAATGTCTTCTGGTTACTTATTGAAATAATACAAGTTACGTGACTTCAACTTTTTATTTTTTTAAAAAAATTACTTGACCATTTAAAAAAAATGTGATTTAATAGGCTTGTGGGTAAAAAGATGTAGAATAGGGTAAAAGTGGAGAAAAGTGGAAAAGCCCAAATGAGTGGATTTTACGGACAATTTCAGACAACGATGGACGCCAAGGGGCGCTTTGCCTTACCTGCTAAGTTACGTAATGTCAACGACTCAGAAGGAAATTCACTCCTGGATGGAAATCTGATACTCACCAAAGGCTTAGAGGGTTGTTTAAGTCTTTATCCTGAACAGGAATGGAATGACATTCAGAGTAAACTCTCAACTCTTAGTTTTACCCAGAAAAATTTTAGATATTTCAGCCGTCGTTTTTATTCAACGGCGGCTGCTGTGACGCCCGACCGAAGTGGAAGGATTTTGATTCCTGCTCACCTTATCAAGGAGGCAGCTTTAAATAAAAATCTGACTGTTATCGGGGTCAATCGATCAATAGAGATTTGGCACCCGGAAAGATTCGAGTATTATATCGAGCAATTTCACGGGAGCTATGAGGAAGTAGCCGAAAGATTGTTTACCGCCGACAACGATCGGCAGGAGTAAGGGAATGCACCTGCCGGTTATGGCCGGTGAAGTTGCTGAGCTGCTTATTACAGATCCCTGTGGGGCCTATCTTGATCTTACTGTCGGAACCGGGGGACATCTTGAAGCTATAGCTCATAGGTTGGCTGGTGATGCCCATCTTTATGGAATCGATAAAGATCAACAGGCCCTGTTTCTGGCAGAGAAAAAGCTTAAGTCCTGCAGGCAGAGAACAGAGTTGGAATGTGGATCATATGACAAGGCTGTCACGGTACTGAAAAAATATCCGGATGTTTCTTTTGATGGGATGCTCATGGATTTGGGCTTGTCATCATTGCAGTTAGATGAAACGGAGAGAGGTTTTTCTTTTCGGAGCAATGGACCGCTGGATATGAGATTCGATCCTCAATTGGGAGGGCGAACAGCCGCCGAACTGCTCCGAACAGCAACTACCAGGGAACTGACTGAAATTATAAAGACTTTAGGAGAGCAGAGGCAGGCCGCTAATATTGCCAATGCGATTGTCAGGGAAAGACAAGAGAAAATGATCCTCACGACCTTGCAACTAAAAGACATCATTATCGGGATAATTCCTCCTCCGTATCAGAATAAAGCATGTGCCCGTGTTTTTCAGGCGCTCAGAATTGTTGTCAACGATGAACTCTCCACTCTCCAGCGGGCTTTGCCGGAATTATTAAATATGCTCAAAATTAAGGGAAGGCTGGCGGTTATTACCTATCACTCCCTCGAAGATCGGATTGTAAAACGCTTTTTCCAGAAAGAGGTTAAAGGCTGCACCTGTCCGCCGGATATGCCAATATGTGTCTGCGGCAACAAGCCGCGTCTGAAATTGATCAACCGCAAGCCAATCTTACCGCAGGATTCTGAAATCGAAAAAAACCCAAGAGCTCGATCAGCCAAACTTCGGGTTGCGGAGAGGATTGCCTTATGATAGGAGCTATCCGTAAATTTAGTGAAACGGTTGCGATGCAGTCATCGATTTTCAATCGGATCAGATCCAACAAATATTTCCCCTTTGCCCTTCTTGGTCTGTTTATCTTAAGTGCTGCCTGTATTCATATCTGGCAAAGAGTGCAGGTTCTGGATCTATTGCATCAGGTTTCATTATTGAATTCTGAAAACAGAGAGCTGATTAATAACCTCAGGAAGGTCAATTCCGAAATAGCGACTCTCTCCAAAGTTTCCCGCATCGAGCAGTATGCGGCCGAATCGTTAGGCTTAAAAAAAGTGGAGGCTGAGAAGCTTTTCACATTGGTACGTCCCCGTGAAGAACAACCGGAACTTGATAATATAGCCATGGTGGTGACTGCTATTGAGAGGGTGGCTGCCTATCTTCCCACGGTTTCAGAAACCCAGGCTACAGCCGGAGAATTGAAGCAGGTTATCAAGGATTCTCTTTCCAGAGGGGAGGAGAATTAATGAAAAGAACCAGAATGGAAAGGATCCGCCTTAGTATTCTTTGTGCTTTTATCTGTTTGTTCTTTTCTGTCGTTATTGCTCGCTTAATTCATCTGCAGGTTTTTCTCCAGCCTAAATACAGCAATATCGTAGATAAGCAAACCAGCGGAACGATTGATATCCCGGCCACCCGGGGTATTATATATGACCGCCTGGGACAGGTAGTAGCCAGTAATGTCACGAGATCTTCGCTTTATGCATATGCGTTAACCAATCAGGAATTAAATAATGTCGCCAGGTATCTTGAAAAAACATTCAAGCTAAAGCCGGGAACAGCAAAATCAAAGTATGGCTTAAAAGTAAAGAGATTTCGCTGGATAAAAAGGCGGATGGAGGATGAACTCTCGGCTTATGTTGAGAATTCCGCCCCTCAGGGTCTTTACCTGAGAGAGGAAACCCTGCGGGAATATCCCTATGGGACAATAGGCAAACAAATTTTAGGTTTTACTGATATCGACAACCATGGCCAGTCGGGAATCGAAATGTCCTATGATTCACTTCTGGCGGGGAAGTCCGGCAAGGCTGATATCCGCCGTGATGGCAACCGCAATCTTTACCGGGTGAAGGAATCGGCGATGCTGAAACCGGTGCTGGGTAAATCCCTTGTTCTAACGATAGACTGGCGGCTTCAGGAAATTTTGGAAAATGAATTGAAATCAGGTATCGAAGAATATAATGCCATAGGGGGAATGGGAGCATTCCTTGACTGCAATACAGGTGAAATTCTGGCCATGGCTCATTATGATCCTAACGAGGAAAACCGGGACAAACCTCTTAAACTGCAAGTAGTAACTGATCAATTTGAACCGGGGTCGATTTTTAAAGTTTTTACTGCCGGAGGTCTTCTTGATGCTGACTTAGTTGACTTCGATGACACTACTTATTGTGAAATGGGAAAATGGAAAGTCGGACGGAGAATTCTGCACGACGACAAGGAGCATGGTTGGCTAAATTTCCGTCAAATAATTGAACTCTCCAGCAATATCGGAGTCGGCAAGTATGCTTTAAAATTAGGTGGAGACAAGCTTTATCAAACAGCAAGTGATTTCGGCTTCGGCAAAAAACAGAATATTGGTCTTGGCGGTGAAACAAGGGGAAGCGTCTACTGTCCTGATAAATGGTCTGATTATACAATCGCAGCTCTGGCAATGGGGCACTCGGTGGCTGTAAATGCACTGCAGATGAGCACGGCATTTGCTGCTATTGCCAATGGCGGGGAATTATTGAAACCATCATTGGTTTTGTGCGGTGTAAATGAACAGGGGCATATAACCGATCGCTGCCGGCGCGAAGTTATCAATAGAGTGATAAAAGAGGAATCTTCGGATTCACTCCGCAGTTTTCTAAGAGGGGTTGTTGAGAGAGGGACAGCTACCAAGGTTAATTCCCCGGCGATATCCATTGCCGGTAAAACCGGAACGGCTGAGATTCCTAAAGAAGATGGGCGGGGATATTACAAACATAGATTTATGGCCAGCTTTGCCGGGTTTTTCCCCGCCGAGGAGCCTAAAATTGCCGGAATAATTATTCTTAAAGATCCCAAACCTGTCACTTATGGCGGACACACCTCCGGACCTATTTTCCGCCGTATTGCTGAAAGCTATCTGGTTCTTAATCCGGATGTTTTTAAAGTCGATAGTCAGATGATGATGGTTATGGATGACGAAAAAGAACCAACGGTTGAAGTCCCTGATTTTGTCGGGAGATCGATTGGTCAGGTTGAAGCCAGAGCCAATGAGAGTGAAATTGTTATTTTCAAAACTGCCGACTCCGGTATGGTTGTCTGGCAGTACCCTCCGGCTGATCGTTTGATTTTCAAAAATGATATGGTTCTTGTGGCTGTTAAAGTTAATGATGAGGCTAAGCAAAAAATGCCCGACCTGCGCGGTCTGTCTGTCAGGCAAGCAACGGCTTTTTTGTCTTATACGGGTATAAAGAGTAGAATTAAAGGGCGCGGACGGGTTATCAAACAATCGATTTTGCCCGGGGAAACCGTAAACAATAACACCGAATGCTGGCTTGAATGCAAGTCAGGTTAAGGGAGGCTGCTATTAAACTCACTGAGTTAATAGAGGGTTTGGATGTAATCGAAATCAAGGGAAAGACTGACATTGAAATCGAAAACATCGAATATGATTCCCGTCTGACCAAAAAGAACTCTCTCTTTTTTGCTGTTACCGGTTTCAAACAGGATGGTTACCAGTTTGTCCAACAGGCGGTGTCCAATGGAACCGTGGCGGTTGTTGGAGAGAAAGAAAAGTGCGAAGGAGTTGGTATATATA